>NZ_JACVVF010000009.1:0-133043 GCF_016648095.1 Pseudomonas sp. S32 | reverse complement strand
ACCGAGCGCCGCCCGCGCGGCGCATCGCGAGCTTTGCTCGCTCCTACGCTTGTTTCGGGCCAGTCACGCCTGTGGGGGCGCGCGCGACCGCCCTGTTTGTACGCCATGAGATCGCGCCATGCGCCAAGGCGTTCGCGCGGCTGGCCTCACACGTCCAACACCACCTCTCCCAAATGCCCCCCAAAGGGCCCGAAACTGCGCTCGACCATCCGCCGCCTGCCCTCGGCATCCACAATCAGCACTGTACTCGCCCGGGTGCCGTAGTTCTGGCTGGCGATGAACACGCTGGACAGCAACCTCTCTGTTGCCAGCCCCACGCCTGTCTCCGGTAATTCACCGTCAGCAGCAGGCTGGTTATCCGCCAGCAATGCCAGCAGCACTTCCGGCTCGGCCGTTTCCAAAAGATTTTCCAGCCGGCTGCGTGCCTTCACCAGCTTTGGCCACGGAGTATCCAGGCCCCCATTGGAAAGCCCGTAGACCCCGGCCCCCAGCAGACGCGGTGCAGCCTCCCGGGCATTCACATAGCCCAGCCGCTGCCCATCACCTACCAACAGGTTGAACCCGGAATACTGGCCGCTACGGCCGGCCACCTCGTCCAGGTATGCCTCAACCCCCAGTTCACCCTGCAGGTAAGCCGCAACCAGCTCGCCCCGTGATCGGGGGCCAAGGGGCTGGCCGGGGTCACGAATGTTGGTCAGCGCTGCGAACCGCCCCCGGGGCCCCACACCCAACCAGGTTCCACCCGCTTCCAGATCGCGGCCCGCATGTACGCCGGGGGCATCACCCCATGGGGCAAGGGCCTGGGTAGGGCGGGCATAGAACTCGTCGCGGTTGCCCGCCACGATCAGCGGCAGGGCATGCTCTGGCCGCCAGGCGAATACGATCAGGCACATGGGCCCGGCCTCCCTGTTTTCTGCCACTGTACCCAGGGTAACAATGCAGATCCATCGTGATGCAGAGTTCACTAGAGCGCCAAGGCCGGCTTCCGTTACCATGCCGGATTGATTTTTCGGGGGATGCCGAATGGAATTCGTGCTCTATCTGCTGTTGGGTGCATGCGCCGGGGTACTGGCCGGGCTGTTCGGCGTGGGGGGCGGGATCATCATCGTGCCCGTGCTGGTGTTCAGCTTCACCTTGCAGGGCTTCGATGCCTCGGTGCTGACACATCTGGCGGTCGGCACCTCACTGGCAACCATCGTCTTCACCTCGATCAACGCCGTGCTCGAACACCACCGCAAGCGCGCGGTGCAGTGGCCGATCTTCGCCTGGATGACATTGGGTATCCTGCTGGGCGCCGGTATCGGCGCCAAGACGGCCTCGTTGATCCAGGGGCCGATGCTGCAGAAGATCATCGGCGTATTCGCCCTGGTCATCGCTGTGCAGATGGCGCTGGACCTCAAGCCCAAGGCCAGCCGTGGTATCCCGGGCAAGCCTGGGCTGATCGCGGCCGGTGGCGTCATTGGCTGGGCCTCCGCCATCTTCGGTATCGGTGGGGGCTCACTGACCGTGCCGTTCCTCACCTGGCGCAGCCTGCCGATGCAGCAGGCGGTGGCCACATCCTCGGCGTGCGGCCTGCCCATTGCCGTGGCCAGTGCCCTCAGTTTCATGGTGTTGGGCTGGCACGAGGCAAACCTGCCGCCCAACAGCCTAGGGTACGTGTACCTGCCGGCGATGGTGGGTATTGCCGTCACCAGCATGTTTTTCGCACGTTTTGGCGCGCGCCTGGCTCATAGGCTGTCGCCACGCCTGCTCAAGCGCCTGTTTGCGGCACTGCTGTTCAGTGTTGGCCTGAGTTTTTTGATTTGAACCAAGAGGAAGTTACATGCTGCCTTACCCGCAGATAGACCCCGTGGCGGTGGCCCTGGGGCCATTGAAGATTCACTGGTACGGGCTGATGTACCTGGTTGGCATCGGCGGCGCCTGGCTGCTCGCCACGCGGCGCCTGAACCGCTTCGATCCCACCTGGACCCGGGAAAAGCTCTCCGACCTGGTGTTCTGGCTGTCGATGGGGGTAATTGTCGGTGGGCGGCTGGGCTATGTATTGTTCTACGACCTGCACGCCTACCTGTCCAACCCCACCCTGATCCTTGAGGTGTGGAAGGGCGGCATGTCGTTCCACGGCGGCTTCATTGGCGTGATGCTGGCGGCGCTGTGGTTCGGCAAACGCAACAACAAGTCGTTCTTCGAACTGATGGACTTCGTTGCCCCGCTGGTACCCATCGGCCTGGGCGCAGGGCGCATTGGCAACTTCATCAACGCCGAGCTGTGGGGCAAGCCTACCGACGTGCCTTGGGCGATGATCTTCCCGCCATTCAGCGACCCGGCGCAGCTGCCGCGCCACCCGTCGCAGCTGTATCAGTTCGCGCTGGAAGGCGTGGCGCTGTTCGCCATTCTCTGGCTGTTCTCGCGCAAACCACGGCCAACCATGGCGGTGTCCGGCATGTTCGCCTTGTTCTACGGCATCTTCCGCTTCATCGTGGAGTTCGTACGTGTGCCGGACGCCCAGCTGGGCTACATCGCCTGGGGTTGGCTGACCATGGGTCAGATTCTCTGCGTGCCCATGATCCTGGCTGGCCTTGGCCTGATCTGGTGGGCTTATAATCGCAAGCCCACGGCGACACCCGCCTGATTAATCCCGCGGCAGGGGCGATCCCCCTGCCGTATTTGCTACAGGTAAGCCATGAAACAGTATCTGGACCTGGTCCGCGACGTCATCGACAACGGCACGCTGCAGGGAAACCGCACCGGCATCCGCACCATCAGCCTGCCAGGTGCCATGCTGCGCTTCGACCTGCAAAAAGGCTTCCCCGCCATCACCACCCGCAAGCTGGCGTTCAAGTCGGCCATAGGCGAAATGGTCGGGTTCTTGCGCGGCGTACGTAACGCGGGTGAATTCCGTGAACTGGGTTGCAAGGTCTGGGACCAGAATGCCAACGAAAATGCCCAGTGGCTGGCCAACCCGTTCCGCCAGGGGCATGACGACCTGGGCGAGATCTACGGCGTGCAATGGCGCCAATGGCCGGGGTACAAACGCATCCCGCTGAGCAACCCGGCGGCCATCGAGAAAGCCGAGCTGGCAGGTTTTCGCCGCATTGCTCAGGACGAAGAAAACGGCGTGGCGTTTGTCATCCTGTACAAGGCCATCGATCAGGTGCGTCAGTGCCTGGACACCATCGCCAACGACCCGGGCAGCCGGCGCATCCTGTTCCACGGCTGGAACTGCGCCCAGCTGGATGAAATGGCGCTGCCGCCGTGCCACCTGCTGTACCAGTTCCACCCTAACGTCGAAACCCGCGAGATTTCCCTGACGTTGTACATTCGCTCCAACGACCTGGGCCTGGGCACACCGTTCAACCTGACCGAGGGCGCGGCGTTGCTGTCGCTGTTCGGCCGACTGACCGGTTACACCCCGCGCTGGTTCACGTATTTCATTGGCGATGCCCATGTGTATGAAAACCACCTGGACATGCTCAACGAGCAGCTCAAGCGTGAGCCGCTGGAGGCGCCCAAGCTGGTGATCAGCGACCGCGTGCCGGCGTTTGCCGAGACTGGCAAGTACGAGCCGCAGTGGCTGGAGCAGATCGAGCCGGGCGATTTCTGGCTGGAAGGGTATGAGCACCATGCGCCGATGACAGCGCCGATGGCGGTGTAGGGTACAGGGTCAGTGGCCGTGACTGCGGCCGACATGTGAATGCTCCACATCGGGCACTGAAACCGCGCCATTGGTCTCCAGCTGTTGCAAGATGGCGCATTCTGCCCCCTGCCTGTTACAGCGCCGGCGCAGGTCCACCAGTTGCTCCTGCAACGCTACCAGGCCGTCGATGCGTGCCTGGACGTGCTCGATATGCTCGTCGATCAGCGCGTTCACGCTGCCACAGGAGGCCTGGGGGCTGTCGCGCAGTTGCAGCAGGCTGCGTATTTCTTCCAGGGTCATGTCGAGCGTGCGGCAGTTGCGGATGAACGTCAGGCGCTCCACGTGGGCCTGGGTGTATAGCCGGTAGTTGCCATCGGTGCGGGCGGGCTCCGGCAACAGTTGCTCGCGCTCGTAATAGCGGATGGTTTCTACCGCACACTCGGTTGCCTTGGCCAGTTCGCCGATTTTCATCACTCATCCCCCATAATGGCTTGACCCTATAGTGGCTACAGGGTGTTCACTTGGCAACAGGCCATTTAAGGACACCCCATGAACCAGCCTGTCAGCCACGACCACAAGCCTGATCACGACCATGGCGATCACGCCCATAGCCATGCCAGGCACAACCATGCCCCGCATGCGCACGCTTGCTGTGGCTCGCAAGCGGCGCCGGCCCTGGTACAGCTGACCGACAATGCCAGCGACCAGGCGCAACTGAGCCGTTTCCGCATCGATGCCATGGACTGCCCGACCGAGCAGACGCTTATCCAGGACAAGCTGGGCCGCCTGGCCGGCATCGAGCAACTGGAGTTCAACCTCATCAACCGCGTGCTGGGTGTGCGTCATACCTTGCAGGGTACCGCCGAAATCGAGCGGGCCATCGACAGCCTGGGCATGAAAGCCGAGCCGCTGGGTGACGAGGATGACGGCGCTGCCACTGCCGCCCAGCCGGTGAAGAGCCGCTGGTGGCCGCTGGCCTTGTCAGGCGTGGCGGCGATCGCTGCCGAAATCGTGCACTTTGCTCAACTGGCCCCGCAATGGGTGGTGGCGGCATTGGCACTGGCGGCCATTCTGGGGTGCGGCCTTGGCACCTACAAAAAGGGCTGGATCGCCCTGAAAAACCGCAACCTCAACATCAACGCCCTGATGAGCATTGCCGTGACCGGCGCGTTGTTGATCGGCCAGTGGCCTGAAGCTGCCATGGTGATGGTGCTGTTCACCGTCGCCGAGTTGATCGAGGCTCGCTCACTGGACCGCGCACGCAATGCCATCAGCGGCTTGATGCAACTGACGCCGGACATGGCCACGGTGCAACAGGCCGACGGCCAGTGGCGTGAGGTTGATGTGCGCGAAGTGGCCATCGGCGCGCTGGTCAGGGTGCGCCCTGGTGAGCGCATCGGCCTGGATGGCGAGGTCACCAGTGGGCAGTCGAGTGTCGACCAGGCGCCGATTACGGGCGAAAGCCTGCCTGTGGAAAAGGCCGTGGGCGACAAGCTGTTCGCCGGCACCATCAACCAGGCCGGGGCGCTGGAGTTCCGCGCCACGGCGGCCGCCGGCCAGTCGACCCTGGCACGCATTATCAAGGCTGTCGAACAGGCCCAGGGCGCACGTGCGCCTACCCAGCGCTTCGTCGACCGTTTCTCGCGCATCTACACCCCGGTGGTATTTGCCATCGCCCTGGCAGTGGCGGTTCTTCCGCCGCTGTTCACGGATGGCGCCTGGTTCGACTGGATCTACCGTGCGCTGGTGCTGCTGGTGGTGGCCTGCCCCTGTGCCCTGGTGATTTCCACCCCGGTGACCATCGTCAGCGGCCTGGCCGCTGCGGCCCGCAAGGGCATCCTGATCAAGGGTGGCGTGTACCTGGAAGGGGGGCGACACCTGGATTTCCTGGCGCTGGACAAGACCGGCACCATTACCCACGGCAAGCCAGTGCAAACCGACGCTACCGTGCTGCAGCCGCTGTTCGAAGGCCGTGCCCAGGCACTTGCCGCCAGCCTGGGCGGGCGCTCCGACCACCCGGTGTCGCGTGCCATTGCACAGTTTGGCCAGGCACAAGGCGTGGCCACCCAGGAGGTGCAGGACTTCGCCGCACTGGCTGGTCGTGGCGTGCGCGGTACCATCGAGGGCCAGGTGTATCACCTGGGCAATCACCGCCTGGTGGAAGAGCTGGGGTTGTGTTCGCCCGAGCTTGAAGCCCAGCTGGACGTGCTGGAGCGCCAGGGCAAGACCGTGGTGCTGTTACTGGACAGCTCTGGCCCGCTGGCACTGTTCGCGGTGGCCGATACCGTCAAGGAAACCAGCCGTCAGGCCATTGCCGAGCTGCATGAACTGGGCATCAAGACCGTGATGCTGACCGGTGACAACCCACATACTGCCCAGGCCATTGCTGCGGTAGTGGGGATCGACCGTGCCGAGGGTAATCTGCTGCCTGCCGACAAGCTCAAAAGCATCGAAGCGCTGTATGCAGAAGGCCATCGGGTGGGCATGGTCGGTGACGGGATCAATGATGCGCCGGCCCTGGCGCGGGCCGAGGTGGGCTTCGCCATGGCCGCAGCAGGCACCGATACCGCCATCGAAACCGCCGATGTGGCGCTGATGGACGACGATTTGCGCAAGATCCCGGCCTTCATCAGGCTTTCGCGGCAAAGCGCAGCCATCCTCATGCAGAACATCGTGCTGGCCCTTGGCATCAAGGCGATCTTCCTGGCCATTACCTTCGCGGGCATGGCCACCATGTGGATGGCCGTGTTCGCCGACATGGGCGTGAGTTTGCTGGTGGTGTTCAACGGCCTGCGCCTGTTGCGCAAGTAGAGGATACTAACGGCCTGGGGCGTTAAAGCTGCTGGGCCAGCGCGTCCAGTTGCTCTTGCCGTTGTGGCTGGTTCACTTTCGCCCCCGGGTTGAGGGTGGACCACTGCGGATGGGCACGGGCACTGACCAGCGCCTCTGGCAACTTGCCCTGCCGCCAGGCCTTTTCATCCAGCTCACCCAGAAGAATGCTGTGCTGGGCCGCATGCCCCCGGTTTTCCAGCGCCACCAGCAATTGCTGCTGACGCAGGGCCAATAAGCGCAGCACGGTATCGTCCACCGTCAGCTCACGTTTGCCCTTCAGTTTGCCCATCAGCCGTGAACCATAGCTGCGGGCTGTTTGCAGCGCGCCGCCGGCGATGGCCCCGGCCAACGCTGCAGCACCTAACGTCAGGCCGCCGACCAGCAGGTCGACCCCGGCGCCAGCTGCTGCCCCGGCCGCTACGCCACTGCCCAGGCGCACCCCCAGCAGCTTGAGGGTTTCGGGGTTGAACAGGTCGTCACCCCAGCGCCCATCGAGCAGCGGCAGGTCGTTGGCATGGGCATCCTCGCGGCGAAAGGCATACAGCTTCAACAGGGCCTCGACGCAGCGCTGTTCACGCTGGCGCACATCATCACGTAATGCCCCGATGGCCTGGGCTTCTGCCGCAGGCTCGGCCGCGACGCTGCGCCGGCATGCAGCACAGTCCAGCAGCAGTTCGGCGATCAGGCGTTTGGCGCTTTGCCGGCGGGCCAGGCGCTGCGCCTGCTGGTCGTCGATCAGCCGCTGCAGGTTGGGGCGGGCGTTTTCCAGCAGCAGGGCCAGGCTTTCGTAGAGACGCCGCTCACCATCCTCGGGCGGGGCCACGCTGTCGAACCGCACCAACGCGTGAAGCCCAAGCCTGGCAAGGGCTTCACGCCATTGGGGCTCGCGGTGTTGCTGGCTGGCGACAAAATTGAGCACCGGCAGCAGCGGCTTGCCGCAGCTGGCCAGTACCTCAAGCTCGTCTCGGTACTTGGCCAGCACCGGCTCGCGCGCATCAATGACGTACAGCCCGGCATCGCTTGCCAGTAATTGGCGCAGCACCTTGGCCTCCTGTTCGAAACGCTGGCGGGCTTCGCTGCCCTGCAAAAAGCGCTGCAGCCGTGCCGGGCCATCGAGCCGTTCACCGGGGCGCTCCAGGCGCTCGAGGTAGTCGAGCAGGGCGATGGCATCTTCCAGGCCGGGGGTGTCGTACAGCTCAAGCAGGGGTTCGCCGCCCACCGACAGGCGCGCCCCTTCCACGTGACGGGTGGTGCTGGGGCGGTGCGATACCTCGCCAAAGCCGACGTCGCGGGTAAGCGTGCGCAGCAGCGAGGTCTTGCCGACGTTGGTGTGGCCAACCACGGCCAGTTTAAGTGGCTCAGTCATGGCCAAGCTCCAGCCAGGTCAATGGAGGCGCCTCGCCATGGTGCAGGCCAAGGCGATCAAGGGCTTCGTGCCAATCGCCCAGGCGTTGGGCGTCCACCGTCAGCCCAGGGGTTGCTGGCAGCAGCCAGACCCGTGTGCTACCGGCCGTGCGCGCCAGCTCGGCCAGCAGGGCCAGGCTACCGCGGTCAGGAGAGCGGCTTGGGTCACAGGCGATGGCCAAGCGCGCCGGGGGGAAGCGGCCCAGCTGTTCAAGCAGGTGGTTGCGCGACTCACGGCTGTCGAGCACGCCGGCGTCGGTCACGCCTGCGGGTAGCGCGGGTGGCCAGGGCCGCTGGTCGTCCAGCTCCAGGCCGACCAACAGGCCGCCGCTGCCGTCGCCTGGCATTTTGCCTGCCGTGAACGCCGGCAGGCTTTCAGGGGCGTCGTCCTGCACGCCCATGCGCTCGCTGTGGGGCATCAGTGCCTCGCGCAGTGACGCATAGCCGGGCAGGTTCAGGTCCAGGACCAGGCGGCTGCGGCCTTGTCGCCAGCGCCACAGGCACAGCCCGGCCAGCAACAGGCGCGGGAGCAGCCCGAACACCAGCACCACACCCAGCAGCCAGCTGGCCCAGGCCTGGCGGGTCAAGGCCAGCGCCGGCAGCGTGTCGCCACTGGCGCGGACCATGGCCGGGTCGGGTACCGCAAAGCCCAGTAGCCCAGGCAGCGCCCCCAGTGCCTGGGTCAAGGAGATGAACGGGTCGGCGGCCAGCAGGGTGGTTTCCCACACGAAGCCGTAGCGCCGGGTGGCAAGCAGTGCCAGCATCACCCCCATGGCGCTGAGCATCGCCACCAGCCACAGGCTGTTGACCAGCAGGCCCAGCACCCAGCGGTTCAGGCGCTGGCGTTGCAACAGCACCAGCAGAGCCGGCGCCAGCTGTGCGGCCTTGGCATCCCTGGCAAAGCGCTCACTCAACCACAGCCACAGCCGGCCAAGCACCGCACCCTGCTCGCCGCTGAGCATGAAGCCGGCGGCCCAGCCCAGCAACATCAGCAGGTTCAGGCCAAGCAGGCTGCCCAAGGCCCAGAACACGTTCACCGGGCGCTGCCCGTCGCCCAGGGCTGCCAGCGCCAACCCTGCACCACTGAGCAGCGCCATCAGCAGCAATGCCAGCAAGGCCAGACGGGCGCCTTGCTTCCAGTGGCGCAGCGCCGTGGTCATGCCATCGCGATCTGCCAGCAGCAACGCACGGGTTTCCACACGGGTCGCCAGCTCGCCGCCTTGCTGGCGGGCGCGGCGGTTTGCTTCCTGGTCTTCCAGCGGGCCGGCGTGTTCCTCGCGCAGGCGTACTGCTTCGGTAAGCCAGCGCTTGTCCAGGGGGGTGAGGGCAGTCACGAAGTCTTCCATTGCACAGGTCTGGGCAGAAGCATAACCCACCCGGCCGGTGCTATTCTCGCTGGCATGAATACATCACTGCCCCTCAGCCTGATCGCGGCGTATGCCGAAAACCGCGTGATAGGTATCGACAACTCCATGCCCTGGCACCTGCCGGGGGACTTCAGGTATTTCAAGGCCACCACCTTGGGCAAGCCGATCATCATGGGCCGCAAGACCTGGGATTCGCTGGGCCGGCCACTGCCAGGGCGGCTGAACATTGTGGTCAGCCGGCAACCGGGCCTGGCGCTGGCTGGCGCCGAAGTGTTCGGTTCGCTGGAGCAGGCGCTGGTGCGTGCCGAGCAGTGGGCGCGTGAGCAGGGCGTCGACGAGCTGATGCTGATCGGCGGTGCGCAGCTGTATGGGCAGGCACTGGAGAAAGGGTTGGTCAGCCGCATGTACCTGACCCGGGTGGCGTTGTCACCCGAGGGCGACGCCTGGTTCCCGGCGTTCGACCCGCAACAGTGGGCACTGGTGTCCAGCGAGGCCCAGGTGGAGGAGGGGAAGCCTGGGTATCAGTTTGAGGTGTGGGACAGGGTTTGACAGCGGGCGGTTGCGTGGGGGCCGGCGAGCCCGCCCCCACCTCTGTGAACCTCAGGTATGGCTCAGCTCGGCGTGCTCGTCGTCTGCCAGCACTGCCTTGTCGGTTTCTTTCAGCAACTGGCTGGTCACCACCCCTGCGGTCATCGAACCGTTGACGTTCAATGCCGTGCGCCCCATGTCGATCAGGGGTTCCACCGAAATCAGCAAGGCCACCAGCTCAACCGGCAAGCCCATGGCCGGCAGCACGATCAATGCGGCGAACGTGGCGCCGCCACCTACGCCTGCCACCCCCGCAGAACTCAGGGTGACGATGGCCACCAGGGTGGCGATCCACAGTGGGTCGAAGGTGTCGATGCCCACGGCCGGTGCCACCATTACCGCCAGCATGGCCGGGTACAAGCCGGCGCAGCCGTTCTGGCCAATGGTGGTACCGAACGATGCACTGAAGCTGGCAATCGACTGCGGCACACCCAGGCGGCGTGTCTGCGCTTCGATGTTCAGCGGAATACTGGCTGCGCTGGAACGGCTGGTGAAGGCAAAGGTAAGCACCGGCCACACTTTGCGGAAGAAGCGCAGCGGGCTCACTCCGGTCGAGGCCAGGATGATGGCGTGCACCACGAACATCAGCCCCAGGCCCAGGTAGGACACCACCACGAAACTGCCCAGCTTGAGGATGTCTTCCAGGTTGGAGCTGGCTACCACCTTGGTCATCAGCGCCAGCACGCCGTAGGGCGTGAGCTTCATCACCACGCGCACCAGGCGCATTACCCAGGCCTGCAGGGTATCGATGGCCGACAGGGCGCGCTGGCCCTTTTCGGCGTCGTCCTTGATCAGTTGCAACGCTGCCAGGCCGATGAACACGGCAAAGATCACCACGCTGATGATCGACGTCGGTTTGGCCCGCGCCAAATCCCCAACCGGGTTGCTGGGGATGAACGAGAGCAGCAGCTGCGGGATGTTGAGGTCGGCGACTTTGCCTGCATAGTCGCTGTGGATAACCTGCATGCGTGCGCTTTCCTGCGCGCCGGCCACCAGCCCCTCGGCGCTCAGGCCGAACAGGTTGGTCAACACGATGCCGATCAGTGCAGCGATTGCCGTGGTCAGCAGCAGTGTACCGATGCTGAGCACACTGATGCGCCCCAGGGACGATGCATTGTGAAGGCGCGCCACTGCGCTGAGGATGGAGGCGAAGATCAGCGGCATCACGATCATCTGCAGCAAGCCGACATAGCCATTGCCGACCAGGTCCAGCCAGCCGATAGTGGCCTTCAGCACCGGGTGGCCGGCACCATAGATGCTGTGCAGCACCAGGCCGAACGCCACGCCCATTGCCAGGCCCAGCAGTACTTTCTTGGCCAGGCTCCATTGCGTGCGGCGGGTTTGTGCCAGGCCCAGCAACAGGGCCAGGAATGCCAGCAGGTTGAGTGACAGCGGCAGGTTCATTGAAGCTCCAGCGAGAAAAGCGATAAGGGGCATCGCCTCTGTGAGCGATTGCGAACGGAAATGCTAACAGCCTGAAAACAAACGAATTTATACCTAAATGGAATGTGCATAGTCGTTTTTGGAATAACGGGTTGTCGTGCACAGTCATGCGCGCGGCGTTCGTGGCGGCTTTGGGGTCGTTATCCGGGGTTTGCCAATTGCAGCAGTTGCACTAGCGTTGCTGGGTCACTTCAGGAGATTCGTACATGACGTTCGCGCCGAAGACCCTCGCCTTTTTCCTCGCCTCGCTGGTGAGTATCGAAACCATGGCCACCGAGCTCACCCATTGGCCCCCTGAGGCGGCCAAGCAACTCGACAGCATGATTGCCGCCAATGCCAACAAAGGTAACTACGCGGTGTTCGACATGGACAACACCAGCTACCGCTACGACCTTGAGGAGGCGCTGCTGCCGTTCATGGAGAACAAGGGCCTGCTGACCCGTGAAAAGCTCGACCCCTCTTTGAAACTGATGCCGTTCAAGGATACCGCTGAGCACAAGGAGAGCCTCTACAGCTACTACAATCGGCTGTGCGAGGTGGACGATATGGTCTGCTACCCCTGGGTCGCCCAGGTGTTTTCAGGGTTCACCCTGCAGCAGTTGAAACAGCAGGTGGATGAGCTGATGGCCAGCACAGCGCCCATCCCCGCCACCTACTACGAGGGCGACCAGGTCAAGACCCTGGACGTGCAGCCGCCCAAGGTATTCAAGGGCCAGGCCGAGCTGTACAACAAGCTGATGGAAAACGGCATCGACGTGTACGTGATTTCCGCAGCGTCCGAGGAACTGGTGCGCATGGTCGCGTCCGACCCCAAGTACGGCTACAACGTCAAACCCCAGAACGTGATCGGCGTCAGCCTGCTGCTCAAGGACCCCGCCAGCGGCGCGCTCACCACCGCGCGCAAGCAGATCAGCGCCGGGCACTATGACCCCAAGGCCAACGAGCGTCTCGAACTCACCCCTTACCTGTGGACGCCGGCTACCTGGATGGCCGGCAAGCAGGCCGCCATCCTGACGTACATCGATGAGTGGAAGAAACCCGTGCTGGTAGGCGGCGACACGCCCACAAGCGACGGCTACATGCAGTTCCATGGGGTGGATGTTGGCAAGGGGGGGATCCACCTGTGGATAAACCGCAAGGCCAAGTACATGGACCAGCTGAACGGGATGATCGCCAAGCAGGCGGCAGCCCAGGCCAAGGAAGGGTTGCCGGTGACTGCAGACAAGAACTGGGTGATTGTGACGCCGGAGCAGATTCAGTAGGTCGGGCCGCAAAAAGGGGCCGCAAAGCGGCCCCTGTAACCAACCCGAGCAACTGCAGCTTCAAAGCCCGTCCAGCATCGCCTTGTTCCGCACTGCACCCTTGTCGGCACTGGTCGCCAAAAGGGCGTAGGCCTTGAGGGCGGTGGTTACCTTGCGTGGGCGCACTTCGGCGGGTTTCCAGCCTTTCTTGTCCTGCTCGATGCGGCGGTGTGCCAGTTCTTCATCGCTGACCTGCAGGTTGATCGAGCGGTTGGGGATGTCGATCAGCACCTTGTCGCCGTCGCGCACCAGGCCGATGGCACCGCCTGCTGCGGCCTCCGGTGAAGCATGGCCGATGGACAGGCCCGAGGTGCCGCCCGAGAAGCGGCCGTCGGTGAGTAGTGCGCAGGCTTTGCCCAGGCCCTTGGATTTCAGGTAGGAGGTGGGGTACAGCATTTCCTGCATGCCCGGGCCACCTTTGGGGCCTTCGTAGCGGATGATGACGATATCGCCGGCCTTTACCTCGTCGGCGAGAATGCCACGCACGGCGCTGTCCTGGCTTTCGAAGATCTTCGCATTGCCCTCGAACACCAGGATCGACTCATCGACGCCGGCAGTTTTCACCACGCAACCGTCCTGGGCGATGTTGCCGTACAGCACGGCCAGCCCGCCCTCTTGCGAGTAGGCGTGCTCGGCGCTGCGGATACACCCCTCGGCGCGGTCCAGGTCCAGGCTTGGCCAGCGGGTGGACTGGCTGAATGCGGTTTGGGTCGGGATGCCGGCAGGGCCTGCCTTGAAGAACGTGTGCACTGCCTCATCGTCGGTCTGGGTGATGTCCCATTTGGCGATGGCTTCTTCCATGCTGCGGCTGTGAACGGTCGGCAGGTCGGTGTGCAGCAAGCCGCCACGTGCCAGCGAACCGAGGATGCTGAAAATGCCGCCCGCGCGGTGCACATCTTCCATGTGGTACTTCTGGATGTTCGGCGCCACTTTGCACAGCTGCGGCACCTTGCGCGACAGGCGGTCGATGTCCCGCAGGTCGAACGCCACTTCGGCCTCCTGGGCGGCTGCCAGCAAGTGCAGGATGGTGTTGGTGGAGCCACCCATGGCGATGTCGAGCATCATGGCGTTTTCGAACGCCTTGAAGTTGGCGATGTTGCGCGGCAGCACCGACTCGTCGTTCTCGCCGTAATAGCGTTTGCACAGCTCGACGATGGTACGGCCAGCCGTAAGGAACAGCTGCTCGCGGTCGGAGTGGGTGGCCAGGGTCGAGCCATTGCCCGGCAGTGCCAGCCCCAGGGCCTCGGTCAGGCAGTTCATGGAGTTGGCCGTGAACATGCCGGAGCAGGAGCCGCATGTCGGGCAGGCGCTGCGCTCGTACTCGGCGACCTTCTCGTCGGACGCCGTGCTATCGGCGGCGATGACCATGGCGTCCACCAGGTCCAGGCCATGGTTGGCCAGCTTGGTCTTGCCGGCCTCCATCGGGCCGCCGGACACGAAGATCACCGGGATGTTCAGGCGCAGGGCAGCCATGAGCATGCCTGGGGTGATCTTGTCGCAGTTGGAGATGCACACGATGGCGTCAGCACAGTGGGCATTGACCATGTACTCCACGGCGTCGGCGATGATTTCGCGGCTTGGCAGCGAATACAGCATGCCGTCATGGCCCATGGCGATGCCGTCGTCGACCGCGATGGTGTTGAATTCCTTGGCCACGCCACCGGCGCGCTCGATTTCGCGGGCAACCAGCTGGCCCAGGTCCTTCAGGTGTACGTGACCTGGGACGAACTGGGTGAACGAGTTGGCGATGGCGATGATCGGCTTCTTGAAGTCGTCGTCTTTCATGCCGGTGGCGCGCCACAGGGCACGGGCGCCGGCCATGTTGCGGCCGTGGGTGGAAGTCTTGGAACGATAATCAGGCATGAAGCACTCCTGGCGGCTTAATCAGGTCACAAAAAGGGGAGTGAGCTTCTCTTGTCCTTTGTACCGCAGGCCGGTTGCCACAGGCACGGATGGGGCCGAAGACCGCGCGGGATCGCCGCGTGCTTGACCAGAGCTCATAAACCCGCCGGGGATGACTGGCGATGAATAGGCCGATTCTACACCGCTGAGGCGGGGAGGGAACGACGATGTGCCTGGACGGCGGTTTTGGGCTTGTTACCGGTGCCTGTAGGAAACGTCTGAAATGCCCTGCAAAGGGCTGACCTTGCTGCCACCTATCACTATCATCCGGCCGCCGCATGTGCGGTTACACGAGATACATCCTCAATGGACCTTCCCAGTTACCGGTTCCCAACGAACTGCAATCTGGCACTGAGCGCGCCGTCGCCAGGGCTGCCGAAGGCTTGAGCCCGTGTGGTTGAGGTCTGCAGGCGCCTGCATCGGCGCCTGGAGAACTTCATGCAACAGCAAATCGAAAAAAACACCCCAGGTTCGGACGTGAACGCGGCGCTCGAGGCGCAACGCCGCGAAGCCACCGAAGACTTTCACAAGGGTGCTTCCATCACCAACCACATAGGCAACCTGCGGCACGCCACGCTTGGCCTGCTGTACCGCAAGCGCGTGCTGTGGCTGGTGTTGCTGGTGTTCGGCAACCTGTTTTCGGGGGCCGGCATCGCCGCCTTTGAAGAAACCATCGCCGCCAACATCGCGTTGGTGTTCTTCCTGCCATTGCTGGTAGACAGCGGCGGCAATGCCGGCTCCCAGTCGGCAACGTTGATGGTGCGCGGGCTGGCCACCGGCGAAGTCATGCTGCGCGACTGGGCACGCATGCTGGGCCGGGAGTTCGGGGTAGCGTTGCTGCTGGGCTGCACCATGGCTGTTGCCGTCGCGGCGCTGGGGCTGCTGCGCGGTGGGCCGGAGATTGCACTGATCGTTGCCAGCAGCATGGTGGTGATCGTGATGGTGGGCAGCCTGATCGGCATGAGCCTGCCGTTTCTGCTCAGCCGCCTGCGGCTGGACCCTGCAACGGCCAGTGGCCCGTTGATCACATCGATTGCCGATGCGGCGGGTGTGCTGGTGTATTTCGGCATCGCCACGCAAGTACTGGCACTTTAACCTGCAAGGGCATGGATGAGGGGCCGCCAAGCGGCCCCTTGTCGCGCAGGTCAGCTGTTGGGCAGCAACCGGCAGGTGATGCTCTTGATGTAGCGGGTTTCGGCGATGGCCGGGTGCACCGGGTGATCCGGGCCCTGGCCGCCGCGTTCCAGCAACTGCAGGTTGCGGTCCAGGTGGCGGGCGCTGGTCAGCAGGATGTTGTGCAGGTCGTCTTCCGGCAGGTGCATCGAGCAGGAAGCGCTCACCAGAATGCCGTCCTTGCTCAGCATGCGCATGGCCTGCTCGTTCAGGCGCCGGTAGGCCGCTTCACCGTTTTTCAGGTCTTTCTTGCGTTTGATGAAGGCGGGCGGGTCGGCGATGATCACGTCAAAACGTTCTTCGGCCGCTTTCAGCTCGCGCAGGGCCTCGAACACGTCACCCTCGATGCAGGTCAGCTTTTCGCTGATGCCGTTCAGGGCCGCGTTACGTTCAACGCCGTCCAGGGCGAAGCCCGACGCATCCACGCAGAACACTTCGCTGGCACCAAAGGCACCTGCCTGTACACCCCAGCCGCCGATGTAGCTGAACAGGTCCAGTACGCGCTTGCCCTTCACGTAGGGCGCCAGGCGCGCACGGTTCATGCGGTGATCGTAGAACCAACCGGTTTTCTGGCCGTCGCGTACCGGGGCTTCGAAGCGAACGCCGTTTTCTTCCAGCGGCACCCAGTCGGGCACCTCCCCGTACACCGTGTCCACGTAACGCTGCAGGCCTTCTGCATCCCGTGCGGCCGAGTCATTCTTGAACAGAATGCCGCTAGGCTTGAGTACCTGCACCAGTGCGGCGACCACCTCATCCTTGTGGGCTTCCATGGTCGCGGAGGCCAGTTGCACCACCAGGATATCGAAGAAGCGGTCCACCACCAGGCCCGGCAGCAGGTCGGAATCGCCGTACACCAGGCGGTAGCAGGGTTGTTCGAACAAGCGCTCGCGCAGGGACAGGGCCACATTCAGGCGGTGCACCAGCAGCGATTTGTCCAGCGGCAGCTTGGCGTCACGGGACAGCAAGCGGGCGCAGATCAGGTTGTTGGGGCTGACGGCAACGATCCCCAGGGGCTTGCCGTTGGCAGCTTCCAGTACCGCCTGCTGGCCGGCCTGAAAGCCCTGCAGCGGGCTGGCGGCCACGTCGACCTCGTTGCTGTAGACCCACAGGTGGCCTGCGCGCAGGCGGCGGTCGGCGTTGGCTTTGAGGCGAAGGCTGGGCAGGGACATGACGTCGCTCCGGGAAAAAGAGCGGGAGTATAACGCCTGTCCGGCCTTCGCGCTGCCTGCCAGCTGTCAGGCCGACAGGGCCTTCACCAATTGCGCGTTGAAGGCGGGGATGTCATCTGGCTGACGGCTGCTGATCAGGTTGCCGTCCACCACCACCTCTTCATCCACCCATTCGGCGCCAGCGTTGCGCAGGTCGTCCTGCAAGGTCTTGAAGCTGGTCATGCGCTTGCCCTTGGTCAGCCCGCTGGAAATCAGCAGCCAGCCGCCGTGGCAGATCACGGCCAGCGGCTTGCCGGCCGCATCGTGGCTTTTCACCAGTTGCTGCGCCCCGGCAATCAGCCGGATGGTGTCGGAGTTCTGCACGCCGCCTGGCAGCACCAGCGCATCGTAGACCGTCTGGCCGGCTGCATCGAAGGTGGCGTCGACCTGGAATTCATCCGCCGGTTTGTCGTGGTTCCAGCCACGCACCTTGCCTTCTTTCTCACTGAGAATGTGCACCTGTGCGCCGGCCTTGGTCAGGGCCTCGCGAGGGCCGGTCAGCTCGACCTGTTCAAAACCGTCGGTAACCAGAATGGCCACGCGCTTGCCGTTCAATGCTGTGCTCATGGTCTTGCTCCCTTACTCGATGAATATGAGAAACAGGCCAGTGGGGCTAAAGGAAAGTTCCAACGCACCGATTCAATGGTTAGTTTCCTGGCCGCCCGCCGCGTTAGAATTGGCGGTCCCATACGAGTGTGCACGCATGTCCCAAGAACTCAGCGCCGAACAGATCCAGCAAGCCTTGCAAGGCATTACCATTCCGCCGCAGCCGCAGATCATGGTCGATCTGCAGTTCGAGCAGTACATGCCCGACCCGGACCTGGAAACCATCGCCAAGCTGATATCCCAGGACCCAGGGCTCTCCGGTGCCTTGCTCAAGCTCGTCAACTCGCCGCACTTCGGCCTGAGCAACAAGATCGGCTCGATCCAGCGCGCGGTGAACCTGTTGGGCAGCCGTTCGATCATCAACCTGATCAACGCCCAGTCGATCAAGGGCGAGATGAGCGACGAAACCATCGTCACCCTCAACCGCTTCTGGGACACCGCCCAGGATGTGGCGATGACCTGCCTGACCCTGGCCAAGCGCACGGGCATCCAGCCGGCGGACGAGGCCTACACCCTGGGGCTGTTCCATGACTGCGGCGTGCCGCTGATGCTCAAGCGCTTCCCCCACTACATGCAGGTGCTGGAAGACGCCTATGCCAAGGCCGACCAACACACCCGCGTGGTCGATACCGAAAACCGCACGCTCAATACCAACCATTCGGTGGTGGGGTATTTCACGGCCAAGTCCTGGCGCCTGCCCGAACACCTGACCGCGGCCATTGCCAACCACCACAATGCCCTCTCGGTGTTCCGCGACGACAGCTCAAGCAATAACCAGGGCCAGATGAAGAACCTGCTGGCGGTGCTGAAAATGGCGGAGCACATCTGCGCGTCGTTCCGTGTACTGGGCAACCAGGCGGTGGATCACGAATGGAACGCGGTCGGGCCGTTGGTGCTCGATTACATAGGCTTGTCGGAGTACGACTTCGACAACCTCAAGCAGAATATCCAAGAGCTGGGTGGGCGCTGACACATGCCGGAACTTCCTGAAGTAGAAACCACCCGGCGCGGGATCGCGCCGCACCTGGAGGGCCAGCGGGTCAGCCGTGTGGTGGTGCGTGACCGGCGCCTGCGCTGGCCTGTGCCGGAAGACTTGGACGTACGCTTGTCCGGGCAACGTATCGTCACCGTCGAGCGGCGGGCGAAATACCTGCTGATCAATGCCGAGGTCGGCACGCTCATCAGCCACCTTGGCATGTCAGGCAACTTGCGGTTGGTCGAACTGGGTCTGCCGCCCGGCAAGCACGAACACGTGGATATCGAGCTGGAATCGGGCCTGATGCTGCGTTACACCGACCCCCGCCGCTTTGGCGCGATGCTCTGGAGCCAGGACCCGCTCAATCATGAGCTGTTGCTGCGCCTGGGGCCTGAACCACTGACCGACCTGTTCGATGGTGAGCGCTTGTTCCAGCTGTCACGCGGGCGGTCGATGGCCGTCAAACCGTTCATCATGGACAACGCCGTGGTGGTGGGGGTAGGCAACATCTACGCCACTGAGGCGCTGTTTGCCGCCGGCATCGACCCACGCCGGCCAGCCGGTGGCATTTCGCGGGCGCGTTATCTGAAACTGGCGATCGAGATCAAGCGGGTGCTGGCCGCCGCCATCGAACAGGGCGGAACGACCTTGCGTGATTTCATCGGCGGCGATGGCCAACCCGGGTATTTTCAGCAGACCCTGTTCGCTTACGGGCGCGGCGGCCAGCCGTGCAAGGTGTGCGGTACCGAACTGCGGGATGTGAAGCTGGGCCAGCGGGCCAGCGTGTTCTGCCCACGCTGCCAGCGCTGAGCACCCGCTGCTGCCCGCCGGGGCTCAGGCCTTGCCGGTAATCCTGAGGTACTTGGCCATCAGCTGTTCTTCGCTTTCCGGGTGGGCTTCATCCAGCGGGATGCAGTCTACCGGGCATACCTGCTGGCATTGAGGCTCATCGTAGTGCCCTACGCACTGGGTGCACAGGTTGGGGTCGATCACGTAGATCTCTTCGCCTTGGGAGATGGCCTCGTTCGGGCACTCGGGTTCGCAGACGTCGCAATTGATGCAATCGTCGGTGATGATCAAAGACATGGGGGCTCCGGCCGGGGCTCCTGGCCCGGGCATGTTCAACGCAAGGGCACAATTGTGCCGCATTCGCGCCCGCAGTGCACGCGGGCGCGACAAACTGGCAAGCGTGGCTACTGCTTGAAGCGCTCGGTCAGCGCGTCTGCCACCGCCGGGTGGACGAACTTGCTGATATCGCCGCCCAGCGCTGCGATTTCCCGCACCAGGGTCGAGGAAATGAACGAGTAGCGCTCGGAAGGCGTGAGGAACAGGCTTTCTACATCCGGCGCCAGTTGCCGGTTCATGTTCGCCAGCTGGAACTCGTACTCGAAATCGGACACCGCGCGCAGGCCACGAAGAAAGACGTTGGCGCCCTGTTCCTTGGCAAAGTGCGCCAGGAGCGAAGAAAAGCCGATGACTTCGACATTGGGCAGGTGCTTGGTGACCTCACGCGCCAGCGCTACCCGTTGCTCCAGTGGGAACAGCGGGTTTTTCTTGGGGCTGGCTGCCACCGCGATGATCACGGTGTCGAACAGCCGCGAGGCGCGCTCGACCAGATCGCCATGGCCTTTGGTAATGGGGTCGAAAGTACCCGGGTACAACACTCGGTTCATCGCGTCATCCTGGCTGGAGTGCGTTGGGGAGTCGGATGGTAGCGCAGCGACTGCGCCCGGCCAAGTCATGTGGCCGGCTGGGGCCACTATACTTCTCCCCATGCTGCGGCGCGAGGTTTGTGCGCCATCGCCAGGTATTTCATGTACCGTTCAACCAGGCCCTGCAGACCTGGCAAGGCTTGGCGTCATCGACCAGGAGATTGTCATGCCACTTGCGCAACTGATCACCCCACAGCAATTGGCCGAGCGGCTGGACTCGCCCGGGCTGGTGATCCTCGACTGCCGCTTTGCCCTTGAGGATGGGGACTATGGCCAGCGTAGTTACGCTCAAGGGCATATCGCCGGGGCCCATTTCGCCGACCTGGAGCGTGACCTCAGCGGCCCGATCAGCAAAGGGGTGACCGGCAGGCACCCGTTGCCCGACCCGGCCAGGCTGGCCGAGCGGCTGCGCGACTGGGGTATCGACGACGATAGCCAGGTGGTGCTTTACGACGATGGCCCCGGGGCTTTCGCTGCCCGGGCCTGGTGGCTGCTTGCCTGGCTGGGCAAGCGTAGCGGCGTGGCGATTCTGGACGGGGGGCTGAAGGCCTGGCACGCCGCACATTTGCCATTAAGCCTAGACCCACCGCCCAAGCGTCAGGGAGCGTTCGTTGGCAAACCCGACGGCAAGCTGCTGATCGATGCCGAGCACTTGGCCAGCCGCCTGGGTGCGAGCGACCTGACCCTGCTCGATGCCCGCGCGCAGCCACGCTTTCGCGGTGAGGTAGAGCCGATAGACCCGGTGGCGGGGCACATCCCCGGCGCCCAATGTGCGGCCTTTACCGACAACCTGGGGCCTGACGGGCGTTTCCTGCCGCCTGAGCAGCTGCGGCAGCGGTTTGACCAGCAGTTGGCCGGGCGTGCGCCGGAGCAGGTTGTGGCGTACTGCGGCTCAGGTGTAACGGCGTGCCATAACCTGTTTGCCCTGGCGCTTGCCGGTTACCCGTTAGGCAAGCTGTATGCCGGCTCGTGGAGTGAGTGGATCAACGACCCGGCACGGGGTGTAGCGACTGGCAACTGATCGCGGCTCATTGGCCCTGCATCAGCCACTGCGGTATCCGGCGTTCGAGGTAATACCCCGGGCGCCGCAGGCTGCCCTCCACAAACCCCACATGGCCACCTCGACCGTGCAGTTCGAACCGGGTGTTCGAAGCCAGGTCCCCAGGCCCCGGCAGGCTCCGGGTCGAAACGAACGGGTCATCGTTGGCGTGGATAATCAACGTGGGCGTACAGTTCTGCTTGAGGAAGAAGTGGCTGGATGACCGACGGTAGTAATCGTGCACGTCGCTGAAGCCGTTGAGTGGCGCGGTGACCTTGGCGTCGAACTCCCAGAACGTGCGCAGGTTGCCCAGTGGCCCCAATTGTTCCAGGGTTGCCAACCGGTCGTGATGGGCATTGTCATGGAAGTGACGTTGCTTGACCTGCACATAGGCCAGCATCTCGCGCATGAAGTGGGCCTGGTACACCTTGGAAAACCCCTGGGCGATGCGGTCGGCGCAGTGATCAAGACGAAACGGCACCGAAACCGCCACCGCGGCCTGCAACTGGCTGGCCGCGCCGCATTCGCCCAGGTACTTGAGCAGCACGTTGCCACCCAGCGAGTAACCTACCGCATACAGGGGCGCCAGTGGGCGCCGCGCCCTTACGTGGCTGACGACTTCAGCCAGGTCTTCGCTGGCACCGGAGTGATAGCTGCGTGGCAGCAGGTTGGGTTCACCCGAACAACCACGCCAGTTTACCGCTGCGCTGGCCCAACCACAGGCGTGCAAGGCTTGCTGCAGCCCTTTTACGTAATGTGACTGGGACGAGCCGGTGAGGCCGTGTAGCACCAGTACCAAGGGGGCGTCTGGCTGGTGTGGGCCGTACCAGTCGAGGTCGATGAAGTCGCCATCGGCCAGCCACATACGCTCCCGCTCGCGCTGCAAGTCAGGCATCTTGCGCCACAGCGGCCCCCACAATGTCTGCAGGTGCGGATTGGAAAGGCCGGTGGCGGGGCGAAAGGTGGCGTCAGGGTTGGGCATGCTGGGCGGCTCATGAGGTGCCCGCCTAGCATGCCACGAACCGCGCCGCCCTGCCTGGGCTAGCGCTCGTCTGCTGTGGGCTGCGAGAGCGGCAGTTGCTCGACGGCAGGGCCGCTGGTAACGAACACTTCTGGCGCCTGGCCCAGCCATACCTGAGCGGCTTCCAGCAGGTTGGCAGGTGTCAGCGCCGCCAGGGTGTCCACGTAGGTAGTCAGGTGGTCGGCCGGCAAGCCTTGGTGGCTGTAGGTTGCAAGTGCACTGGCCAGTTTGCCGTGGTCGGCCAGGTCATGGTGCAGCCGGGCGGCGATCTGGTTTACCGCCAGGTCACACTCGGCCTGGCTGGGCCCATGCTCGCGCAGGCAGTTCAGCATGGCCGATACCAGCGCACCCGATGCATCGCGGTGCTGGGGCACGACATCCCAATGAATCTGGAACAGGGTGGTTGCATCGAGCGGCCTGAGAAACGCCGACACGGCGTAGGTAAGGCTGCGCAGGTGGCGCAGCTCCTGGGTAAGGCGAGCCTCGTAACTGCCCCCCAGAATGGCCGTGAGCAGCACCAGTGCAGGGTAGGGCGGGTCTTTGGGGGCAACCCTGGCCGCGATGGTCAGCATCGCCTGGGTAGCGCTGCCAGCGAAATCCAGGTGTTGCACCAGGGGTAGAGGGTCGGCCGGGGCGGGCGGGGTTTGCGCCGCCCACTGCTGCGGTAGCGCCTGCACCAGCACATTTACCAACTGCTCGGCCTCAGCGCGGCTCACATCACCGACCAGGCCGATGTCCAGATTGTTGGCCGAGTAGGCCTTCTGGTGGAAGGCGCGAACCTGCTCGGCACCCAGGTCATCAGCCGGTCGTGCAGCCGGCTGCGCAGCGTAGGGGTGGCCGTGGAACACATGGCTCATGGTGGCATTGGCCATTCGCAGAATGGGGTGTCGGCTTTGCCGGGCCTGATTGAACGCTATGCGTTCGCGGATCTTCGCCACCTCAGCCTCGCGCAGTGCTGGCCGGGCCACCATTTGCGTCAGCAAGCCGATCGCTTGTGCCCGTAACGTGGGCATGCTCAGGCATCGCAGGGCGATGGAGGTGCTGTCCTCGCTGATTTTTCTGCTCAGGGTTGCACCCAGCCCTGCCAGCCGTTGGGCGAACTGTGCCGCGTCCAGGTCTTCGGTGCCTTGGTCGAGGCTGTACAGGGCAAGTGCTGCCAGGCCTGGGGTGTCACCGTCCAGCATGCTGCCGGCCCTGAAGCGCAGCACCAGGTCGATCATGGGGCGACCCTGCGCGGCAATGAAGCTGACGCGCGTTCCCTCGGCCGTTTGCCATTGCTCGGCGGTCGCCTGCACGGAGGGCGCCCTGCCGAGCTCGATAGCCTGCATGGACTCCAGGTTCGCCATCGCGGCCAATGCCGGGTCTGTGGTGGGGCCTTGGCAAAGCAGGGGTTGATGAGGTGGCAACTGTTCGTGCGTCATGCTTGCGCTCCTGGCCGAAGGAAGGTGATGGTCAGGCGCTCACGCCCCAGGTAGGTATTGGCCACTTGTTGCAGGGTGCTTGCGTCGATGGCCACCAGCCGAGCTGCTTCGCTGTCGACCAGGCTGGCGGGTTGACCGGCCGCAGCTACCGAGCCAATGCGCTCGGCCTGCGAGGCGGGGTCTTCAAGGGTGAACAGCCGCCTTGCCAGCAGGCCCAGCTTCAGGTGCTGCAGATCACTGCTGGGCAGCGTCAGGCTGCGTAGCTGGTCAATTTGCTGGTACACCGCCTCGGCGGCCTGCTCGGGGGTGGCGTGGGTGGTATTCACATAGGCAGCAACGGTGAGCAGCGTGTCCCCGCGTACCAGGGGGTCATAATTCACTCTTACACCTGTCAGTACACGCTGGTCCCGCACCAGTTCGCTGTAGAGCCAAGAGCTGGCGCCTTGGCCAAGCAGCTCACCGATCAGTTCGAGGGCCGCGGTGGTAGTTTCGTCGGGTGCGGTGGCGCAGCCAGGAACGTTGAACGACATGAACAGGCCATGGGCGAGCCCCGGCAAGCTGACGGTGTGCGTGCGCGCTTGTAGCGCGTCGTCGTGCCTGGGTGCCGGGCAGTCTGTGACAGGCCCACTGACCAGGGGTGAAAAGTACTTGTCCACAGGCCCGCGCAGGGTCGCCAGGTCGATATCGCCGACCACCACCAGGGTGGCATTGCTCGGGCGGTACCAGGTGCGGTACCAGGTACGCAGTTGCTGCAGGTCGAGGCTGCCCAGGTCGGCCGCGGTGCCGAAGCTTGGGGCTGCATAGGGGCTGTTACCGTGTGCCAGTGCCTGGTGGTGGTCGAGTGCTTGCTGAGCTGGCTGTGTATCGAGCTTGAGGCGGCGTTCATCGACGATCGCCTTGGCAGCCCGGGCCAGGTCAGGGGCGTCGAAGGTGGCGCTGTGCATGGCATCGGCCATGATCTCCAGCGCCACTGGCAAGCGTGAGACGGGTAGCGAGATCTCGTAAGCGGTCGCATCCAGGCGGGTGCTGGCATTGGCCCGGCCGCCCAGCCGTGCGACGACGCGGGAATAATCCCCAGCCGCGAGCTTGCTGCTGCCTTCGAAGATCAGGTGTTCCAGCAGGTGTGAAAGGTTGGTGTGGCCTGCCGGTTCGTGGCTGGTGCCCACGTGGTACCACAGTTGCACAGCGGCAAGCGAGGTTCCGTGCTGCTGGCGAAGGTAAACGGACAAGCCGTTTTCCAGGGTGAAATGCTGAAGAGGGGAAGGGGTGGCCGCTGCAAGAGACGCAAGTGCCTCGGGCACCCCTTCGAGAGGGGCCGGCGCAGGTGAGGGTAGTGGCATGGCTGAAGTGCTCGGGTGGTTGGAAACCCCAACAGCTTCAGCCAATGGCGCGCCCTGCCTGCGCTAGATAACTAGCCCCGCTGCCACAGTGCGTAATGCACCTGGCCGGTTTTTTTCTCACGGTGCAGGCGCCAGCTGGCAGGCAGTTGCAGGCTGGACGGCGCCGCTTCGCTCTCGGTGTACACCCATGCCTGCTCGCGCAACCACTGGTTCTGCTCCAGCAGGTTGCAGGTTTCAGCCAGCAGTTGCTGGTGGAACGGCGGGTCGAGGAACACCACATCGAACTGCTGTTTGGCCGGTGCCTGCAGGTAGCGCAGGGCGTCGGTCTGCAGGATCTGCCCCCGTGGGCAACGCAGAAGCTCCAGGTTGTTTTTCAGGTTGGCGATGGCGGCCGGGTTGCTGTCCAGCGCCACGGCATCCTCGGCCCCGCGTGACAAGGCCTCGAGCACCAGGGCGCCGCTGCCGGTGAAGGCATCCAGTACCCGGGCCCCTTCGATGTAGGGCGCCAGCCAGTTGAACAGGGTTTCACGTACCCGGTCGGGGGTTGGGCGCAGGCCTTCGCCGTCAGGCACCGCCAGGCGCCGGCTGCGCCAATGGCCGGCGATAATGCGCAGGTGGCCCGAGCCTTTGCTCTGGCCCGGCTGCGGGCGGGCGGGAGGGGTGGATCTTGGCATTAGTGCTCCGGTACCCCGAGGGCTGGCTCGGTGGGTTTGTCGGTGGGGGCAGGCAACGGCTTTTGCGGCACGTTCGGGCCGACGGTGACGATCACCAGCTTGTCAGCGGCCAGGTGCCGGTTCATGGCGGCCTTGACCTGCTCGACGGTCAGCGCCTGGGACTGCTGCATGAAGTCCTCCAGCCAGGTCAGTGGCAGGTTGTAGAAGCCAATGGCGCCCAACTGCCCGACGATGCTTTCGTTGCTGGCATTGGACAGCGGGAAGCTGCCGGCCAGCTCGCGTTTGGCGTCGTCCAGCTCCTGCTGGGTCGGGCCCGTGCTGAGGTAATCGGCAAGAATACCCTGAACCAGCTTCAACGTCCCTTCGCTAAGCTCGGCACGGGTTTGCAGGTTGATCATGAAGGGCCCGCGCACCTGCATCGGGCTGAACGCCGAATACACGCCGTAGGTCAGGCCACGTTTTTCCCGCACTTCGCTCATCAGCCGCGTACCGAACGCGCCACCGCCCAGGATCTGGTTGCCCAGCGAAAGCGCTGGCCAGTCCTTGTCCTGGCGGTCGATGCCCAGCTCGGCCAGCATCAGGTGGGTTTGCTTGGAGGGGAAGTCGATGTGGGTGAGCCCGGCCTTGGCGTCGGCTGGCTGGGCCGGGGCGGGCAATGCACGGCCTTTCGGCAGGCCGGCGGACACCTGGGCGGCGATGGCCTCGGCCTCGCTGCGGCTCAGGTCGCCGACCAAGGCAATGACCGCGTTGCCTGGGGTATAGGCCTTGGCATGGAATGCACGCAATTGTGCAAGGCCAAGGCTGTTGATGCTCTCAGGGCTGCCGTCGCTCGGGTGCGCGTAGGGGTGGGTACCGTAGAGTTTTTCGAACAGCGCCTTGCCTGCGATTTTACCCGGGTTCTGCTTGTCGTACTCGAAGCCCGCCAGCATCTGGTTCTTGATGCGTTTGAGGGCCTCCTCAGGGAAGGTGGGCTTGCCCGCAACCTCAGTGAACAGCTTCAGTGCAGGCTCACGCTTGTCCTTGGCACTGAGGCTGCGCAGCGAGGCCACGGCCATGTCGCGGTAGGAGCCATTGCCGAAGTCCGCGCCCAGGCCCTCGAAGCCCTGGGCGATGGCGGTCACGTCCTTGCCGGCCACGCCTTCATTGAGCATGGCGTTGGTCAGTGCTGCCACCCCGGGGGTGGCGCCATCCTGGCTGCTGCCAGCGGCGAAGGTTACGCGCAGGTCGAACATGGGCAGTTCGCGGGCTTCGACGAACAGCACGCGTGCGCCCTCGGCCGTATTCCAATGCTGAATGTTCAACTGACGACGGCTGGGGGCCTTGCCGTCGAGCTCGGCCAGCGATTGCAGCGTATTGGCCGGGCGGGCCGCCGCGGTGTCGGGCTTGGCCGCCTGGTCGGCCAGGGCCGGTGCGGCCAGCACGGTCGCCAGTGCCAGGGCACGGATGCCCGTGGCCAACAGGGTGGGGCGTGATGCGCGGCGGTCACTCATGGGCGGACTCCTCGGGCAGTACATGGGCAACGCTCAGGCGTTCGCGGGTGAAATAGGTGCGCGCGGCGTTCTGGATGTCCTGCGGGGTGACGCGCTTGAGCTCGTCCAGCTCGCTGTCGATCAGCTTCCAGGACAGGCCGACGGTTTCCAGCTGGCCAATGGTGGTGGCCTGGCTGCTGATGGAGTCGCGGTCGTAGACCAGGCCGGCAATGACCTGGGCGCGTACCCGCTCCAGTTCCTCGGCGGTGGGCGGGGTGGTCTTGAGTTCATCCAGCAATTGCCAGATGCCTTTTTCGACGTCGGCCAGGGTCTTGTGCTTCTGCACGTTGGGGGTGGCCGAGATCAGGAACAGGCTGTCGCCGCGGGTGAAGGCGTTGTAGCTGGACGATGCGCCAGCCACCAGCTCCTGGCCGCGCTCCAGGCGGGCAGGCATGCGCGCACTGTAGCCTCCGTCGAGCAGCGCCGAGATCAGGCGCAGGGCATGCACCGTGCGCGGGTCCTGTGCGGTGGGCAGGCCCGGCACGTTGAAGCCGTAGATCAGGCTGGGCAACTGGGTGCGCACATGCAGGGTCAGCTGGCGCTGGCCAGGTTCGGCCAGCTCCAGTGGCAGCTTGGCGGCGGGCACGGTGCGCTTGGGGATGGCGCCAAAGTACTTTTGCGCCAGGCCTTTCACCTCATCGGCGGTGACATCGCCCACCACCACCAGCGTAGCGTTGTTGGGGGCGTACCAGGACTCGTACCAGTGGCGCAGCTCTTCGACCTTCATGCGGTCAAGGTCGGCCATCCAGCCGATGGTGGGGGTGTGATAGCCGCTGGCAGGGTAGGCCATGGCGCGGAACAGCTCGAATGCCTTGGCATTGGGCTGGTCGTCGGTGCGCAGGCGGCGTTCTTCCTTGATGACCTCGATTTCACGGCTGAACTCGTCGGCCGGCAGGCGCAGGCTGGCCAGGCGGTCGGCTTCGAGTTCCAGAGCCACCGGCAGGCGGTCGCGGGCCAGCACCTGGTAATAAGCGGTGTAGTCGTCGCTGGTGAAGGCGTTTTCTTCGGCACCCAGGTCGCGCAGGATGCGCGAGGCTTCGCCCGGGCCGATTTTGGCACTGCCCTTGAACATCATGTGCTCAAGCGCGTGGGACAGGCCTGTCTGGCCGGGGGTTTCGTAGCTGGAGCCAACCTTGTACCAGATTTGCGAAACCACCACCGGGGCACGGTGGTCCTCACGCACGACCACTTTGAGGCCGTTGTCGAGGATGAATTCGTGGGTGGGTTGCACATCGGCGGCGAAGGCCGCGAGCGGCAGGCACAGTGTGCCGAGCAACAGGCCTGCGGCGCGGCGGGCTAGAGCATTCATACGGTGTTTAACCTGTTCGGCGGCCCGCTGGGTTTAGCGTCGGCAGGCCAGGAGGTGCTAGGATACTGATCCGGTTGCCTGGCGACCATGCCTGTCGCCGTTCTGGCTTGCAGGACATCAAGACAAAACGTTGCGCATGAACCAGCCGGCTTCAAGATAGTCTGTTCTGCGTAGAAAGAATTCCCGATGCGCCATAGCTGGCCCATCGCTACCCTGAGATAGCCGTCTCCATGTTTGGTTCCAACGACGACAAGAAAGCGCCGGCCGAGGCCAGCGAGAAGAAAGGCCTGTTCAGCTGGTTTCGCAAGAAGCCGCAGCAACCTGTCGCCGAACAGCCGCAAACCCCAGAACCGCCGTCCGCCGAGCCGCATGCTGGCGAGTCGGTAGCGCCTGCCCCGGTTGCCGAGCAGCCGCAGGAAGCGCCGGCCGAGCCTGTTGCCCCTGCGCCGCAGCCTGCCACGCCCGAACCGCAGCCTGTCACCCCCGCACCGGTCGTTTCACCGCCTGCGCCAGCGCCCGTGACTCCCCCCAGCGTGCCCGAGCCTGAGCAGGTTGAACCCGTTGTGCCTGCGCCGGTTGCCCAGCCAGTTGTCGAAGCGCCTGGCACGCAGCCCGTCGAGCAGGCCGCGCCTATCAGCAACCTGGTGTTGCCCGTGGCTGAAGAGCCTGTGGCGCTGGTGCCGGACCTCGAACCCAAGGCCCCGCCTGCCATCCCCGAGCGCCAGACCCCCGAGCCTGCCGCCCCCGTTGCCGTCGAAGTGGCTGAAGCCCAGGTAGATGCGCCTGCCGAAGCGGCGGTGGCCGCCCAGGTGGAAGCCGCGAAGCCTGGCTTCTTCGCCCGCCTCAAACAGGGCCTGTCCAAGACCAGCGCCAGCATTGGCGAAGGCATGGCCAGCCTGTTCCTGGGCAAGAAGGTGATCGATGACGACCTGCTGGATGAAATCGAAACCCGCCTGCTAACGGCCGACGTGGGTGTGGAGGCCACCTCCACGATCGTGCAGAACCTGACCCAGAAGGTCGCCCGCAAGCAGCTGGCTGACGCCGATGCGCTGTACAAGTCGCTGCAGGAAGAGCTGGCTGCGCTGCTCAGGCCGGTTGAGCAGCCGCTGGTGGTGCAGGCGCAGAACAAGCCCTACGTGATCCTTGTGGTCGGTGTGAACGGCGCCGGTAAGACCACCACCATCGGCAAGCTGGCCAAGAAGCTGCAACTGGAAGGCAAAAAGGTCATGCTGGCTGCGGGTGACACCTTCCGTGCCGCTGCCGTGGAACAGTTGCAGGTGTGGGGTGAGCGCAACAAGATCCCGGTCATCGCCCAGCACACCGGCGCCGATTCAGCTTCGGTGATTTTCGATGCCGTGCAGGCTGCCAAGGCCCGTGGCGTCGACGTGCTGATCGCCGACACCGCCGGCCGCCTGCACACCAAAGACAACCTGATGGAAGAGCTGAAGAAAGTGCGCCGGGTCATCGGCAAGCTTGACCCCGAAGCGCCTCACGAGGTGCTGCTGGTGCTCGATGCCGGTACCGGCCAGAACGCCATCAGCCAGGCCAAGTACTTCAACCAGAGCGTCGAACTGACCGGCCTGGCCCTGACCAAGCTGGACGGCACGGCCAAGGGCGGCGTGATCTTCGCCCTGGCCAAGCAGTTCAAGCTGCCCATCCGCTTCATCGGTGTCGGTGAAGGTATCGATGACCTGCGCACCTTCGAAGCCGAGCCGTTCGTCAAGGCTCTGTTCGCCGAGCGAGACTGACCATGATCCGATTCGAACAGGTTGCCAAGCGCTATCCCAATGGTCATGTGGGGCTGCATGAGCTGAGTTTCCGGGCGCGCCGGGGCGAATTCCTGTTCGTCACCGGCCATTCGGGCGCCGGCAAGAGTACCTTGCTGCGCCTGCTGCTGGCCATGGAGCGCCCCACCAGCGGCAAGCTGATGCTGGCCGGCCAGGACCTGGGCCAGATCAGCAACTCGCAGATCCCGTTCCTGCGCCGCCAGATCGGCGTGGTGTTCCAGAACCACCAGTTGCTGTTCGACCGCACGGTCTTCAACAACATCGCCCTGCCGCTGCAGATTCTTGGCTTGTCCAAGCCCGAAATCGCCAAGCGTGTGGATTCCGCGCTGGAGCGTGTTTCGCTGTCCGACAAGGGCGAGCTGTACCCGGCGGACTTGTCCACGGGCCAGCAGCAGCGGGTAGGCATCGCCCGCGCCATCGTTCACCAGCCAGCCCTGCTGCTGGCCGACGAACCCACCGGTAACCTCGACCCGCGCCTGGCGGCAGAAATCATGGGCGTGTTCGAAGACATCAACCGGCTGGGCACCACTGTTTTGATCGCCAGCCACGACCTGGCACTGATTGCGCGCATGCGCCACCGCATGCTGACCCTGCAGCGCGGCCGCTTGATCGGCGATGGGGAGGCCGGGCAATGAGCACTACACGTACGCCGAAGGTGTCCGAACGGGTGGCGCCTAAACCGGCCGACCCGCAAGCGCCTAAAAAACGCACCGCCGACGATGACGGGCCAGACCTGCGCACGCTGATGCATGCCTGGCTTGAAAGCCACCGTGCCAGCCTGGCGGACAGCTTGCGCCGCCTGGGCAAGCAGCCGATTGGCAGCTTTTTCACCTGCATGGTGATGGCGGTGGCCCTGAGCATGCCCATGGGCCTGTCGTTGCTGCTCAAGAACGTGGAGCAACTGGGCGGTTCGTGGCAGCGCGCGGCGCAGATTTCCCTGTACCTCAAGCTCGATGCCAACAGCCGTGATGGCGAGGCGTTGCGCGATGAGATCAAGGGCATGCCCGGCGTAGCCGAAGCCCAATACGTCAGCCGCGAGCAGGCACTGCAGGAGTTCCAGCAGCAGTCCGGGCTGGGTGAAGCCTTGCGCGAATTGCCCGACAACCCACTGCCCGGTGTGGTGGTGGTCACCCCCACCGAGGTCGACAAGCCAGCCCTCGAAGCGCTGCGCCAGCGCCTGTCGGAGCTGCCGCGCGTTGACGTGGCTCAGCTTGACCTGGTGTGGGTGGAGCGCCTGGCGGCCATCCTCAAACTGGGCGACCGGTTCGTGTTCGGCCTGGCGGTGATGCTGATTTCTGCATTGTTGTTAGTAATCGGTAACACAATTCGTCTACATATCGAAAACCGCCGTATCGAGATCGAAGTCATCAAGCTGGTCGGCGGTACCGATGCCTACGTGCGCCGGCCCTTCCTGTACATGGGCGCCCTGTACGGGCTGGGCGCGGGCCTGCTGGCGTGGGCCATCCTGGCGTTTGGCCTGAGCTGGCTGAACGAGGCCGTGGTTGGCTTGTCCGGCCTGTACGGCAGTGACTTCGCCCTGGGCGGGGTACCACCGTCCGATGGTCTGTCGCTCTTGATCGGAGCGGTGCTGTTGGGGTATATCGGTGCATGGATCGCAGTGGCCCGCCACCTGAACGAGCTGGCACCGCGATAGTTTTCTGTGCCTCATTGACGTTCTGTTCACGCAGGAACTTGTACCGTGGTTCCAGGTCAATGTAGGCAGCGCCCAAAAGGCGCGAGTTTAGTAAGTCGGAGGTTCTTGAATGACCACATCGTTGCAGCCTGCCTATGCCCTGGTACCCGGTGCAAACCTGGAAGCCTACGTGCACACGGTCAACAGCATCCCGCTGCTGACGGTCGAGCAGGAGCGTGATCTGGCCGAGCGTCTCTACTATGAGCAGGATCTCGAGGCCGCTCGGCAGATGGTGATGGCCCACCTGCGTTTCGTCGTACACATTGCCCGTAGCTACGCAGGCTACGGGTTGGCCCAGGCTGACCTGGTGCAGGAAGGTAACGTCGGCCTGATGAAGGCCGTGAAGCGCTTCAACCCCGAAATGGGCGTGCGCCTGGTGTCGTTCGCCGTGCACTGGATCAAGGCTGAGATCCACGAGTTCATCTTGCGTAACTGGCGCATCGTCAAGGTGGCTACCACCAAGGCGCAGCGCAAGCTGTTCTTCAACCTGCGCAGCCAGAAGAAGCGTCTGGCGTGGCTGAACAACGACGAGGTGCATCGGGTGGCCGAAAGCCTCGGCGTAGAGCCGCGGGAGGTGCGCGAGATGGAAAGCCGCCTGAGCGGCCACGACATGGCGTTCGACCCGGCTTCCGAGGCGGATGACGACAGTGCCTTCCAGTCGCCTGCGCACTACCTGGAAGACCACCGTTACGACCCGGCCGTGCAATTGGAGGATGCTGACTGGAGCGACAACTCCACCAGCAACCTGCATCAGGCCCTGCAAGGCCTGGACGACCGTAGCCGCGATATCCTGTACCAGCGCTGGCTGGCGGAAGAGAAGGCCACCCTGCACGAGCTGGCAGACAAGTACAGCGTATCGGCCGAGCGTATTCGCCAGCTGGAGAAGAATGCGATGAACAAGGTCAAGGCGTTGATCGCTGCCTGACCCTGGTTCACGTCGCAAAAAAAGCCGCTGCCCCGCAAGGGACAGCGGCTTTTTCATGGCTGTGTTCAGAGCTTGCGGGAAGTGTTCAGTTGCATCAGGTAGCTGGGGCCGCCCAGTTGGCTCATCTGCCGGCTGATCCAGCCGGCGCGGCTGGCCACATAGGCACTGGGCCGGCCCGCGTTCCATTTGATCGGGCTTGGCAGCACCGCCGCCAGCTGCGCGGCCTGCTGGCGGTTCAGGCGGCTTGCGTCCACACCGAAGTGATAGCGTGCTGCAGCCTGCGCGCCGAATACCCCTGGGCCCCACTCGGCGCTGTTCAGGTACACCTCAAGGATGCGCTCCTTGGACCATAACAGCTCCATCAGGGCCGTGAACCATGCTTCCAGCCCCTTGCGCAACCAGCTGCGCCCCGACCACAGGAACAGGTTCTTGGCCACCTGCTGGGTTAGGGTGCTGGCGCCACGGATGCCGCCGCCGCGTTCGTTGTAGGCCAGCGCAGCCTGGATGGCTGGCAGGTCGAAGCCCCAGTGAGTGGCGAATTTCTGGTCCTCGCCAGCGATTACCGCCACTTTCAGGTCATCGGAAATGCGCGCCCACGGCACCCAGTCACGCTGCAGGTCGATGGGCTCGCCGTCTACCCAGGACTCCACCTTGCGCTCCACCATCAATGCCGTACCCGGTGGCGGTACCCAGCGGAACACCAGCACCAGCACGATACTGCCGGCGGCGAACCAGAGCAGGGCGCGGTACAGGCGGCGTAAGAGGTTTGGCAGCATGGGGATGGCTTGGCCGTACGGATGGAAGGGGCCATTATACAGACCCGATACAAGGAGTCGTCCCATGCTTCGCAGCTTCCTGATGCTTGCCGCCTTTTTCGGTTTTACCGGTGTCGCACTGGGCGCCTTCGCCGCGCACGGCCTCAAGAACAGGCTCAGTGCCGATTACCTGGCGATTTTCCACACTGGTGTGACCTACCAACTGGTGCATGCCCTGGCGCTGTTCGGGGTTGCACTGCTGGCAGCGCACTTGCCCGGGCGGCTTGTCGGTTGGGCAGGCGGCCTGTTCGTGCTGGGTATCGTGCTGTTTTCCGGCAGCCTTTACCTGCTCACCCTCAGTGGCATCGGCAAGCTTGGCATCATCACCCCCATCGGCGGTGTGTGCTTCCTTGCCGGCTGGCTGTGCCTGGGGCTTGCCGCGTGGCGGCTGGGCTGACTGGGCGGCCCGCTATCGCGACTAATGGCGTGTGGCGGCCTTGGGTTGCAGGCCCTTTCGGGGCTAGAATGCGGGCCCCAAAGAACAATGGTGGCCGTGAGCATGCGCATTCAACTCAATGGTGAGCCTTACGAATTGCCGTCGGGCGAGAGCGTCGCGGCCCTGCTGGCCCGCCTGGACCTGGCTGGCCGCCGCGTGGCGGTAGAGCTCAACCAGGATATCGTGCCGCGCAGCCAGCACGACAGCACTGCGCTGCGCGAGGGCGACCAGGTCGAAGTGGTGCACGCCATCGGCGGCGGCTGATCGCTGCCGGCGAACCCCCTGCAAGCCCAGCAACCTTTTCCCGAGGAACAACCATGAGCAACGTTCGCAGCGACAAGCCCTTCACCCTGGCCGGCCGTACGTTCCAGTCGCGCCTGCTGGTCGGCACCGGCAAGTACCGTGACATGGAAGAAACCCGCCTGGCCATCGAAGCCTCGGGTGCCGAAATCGTCACCGTTGCCGTGCGCCGCACCAACATCGGCCAGAACCCGGGTGAGCCGAACCTGCTCGATGTGCTGCCGCCAGATCGCTATACCATCTTGCCGAACACCGCAGGTTGCTATGACGCCGTCGAGGCCGTGCGCACCTGCCGCCTGGCCCGAGAGCTGCTCGATGGCCACAACCTGGTCAAGCTGGAAGTGCTGGCCGACCAGAAAACCCTGTTCCCCAACGTGATCGAAACCCTCAAGGCTGCCGAAGTGCTGGTCAAGGATGGTTTCGACGTGATGGTCTACACCAGCGACGACCCGATCATCGCCCGTCAGCTCGCCGAAGCCGGCTGCATCGCGGTCATGCCCCTGGCAGGCCTGATCGGCACCGGGCTGGGCATCTGCAACCCGTACAACCTGCAGATCATCCTTGAGGAATCGAAGGTGCCCGTGCTGGTCGACGCCGGTGTAGGCACCGCATCGGATGCCACCATCGCCATGGAAATGGGCTGCGAGGCGGTGCTGATGAATTCGGCCATTGCCCACGCCCAGCAGCCGGTGCTTATGGCTGAGGCCATGAAGCATGCCATTGTCGCCGGCCGCATGGCCTACCTGGCCGGCCGTATGCCCAAGAAACTCTATGCCAGCGCGTCTTCACCGCTGGAAGGTCTGATCAAGTAAGAGCCCCTGATGACTGAATCGCACGATACGCCGACCACCCCTGACGGCGACGCCCGCCCACACCGTCGCATCAAGAGCTTCGTGATGCGCGCCGGGCGCATGACCGAAGGCCAGCAACGTGGCCTGGACCAAGGTGGCCCGCAGTTCATCCTGCCGCTGGCCGACAGCCCTGTGGACTACGATCAGGTGTTTGGCCGGTCGGCGCCGCGCACGCTGGAAATCGGTTTTGGCATGGGCCATTCCCTGCTGGAAATGGCGGCGGCCGCGCCAGATCAGGATTTTATCGGCGTAGAGGTTCACCGCCCGGGTGTGGGTGCGCTGCTCAACGGTGTGCTCACCCAGGGCCTGCAGAACCTGCGGGTGTATGACTGCGATGCCATCGAAGTGCTGAACCGCTGCGTGGCCGACAACAGCCTCGACCGCCTGATGCTGTTCTTCCCCGACCCCTGGCACAAGGCGCGTCACCATAAGCGCCGTATCGTGCAGCTGGAGTTTGCCGAGCTGGTGCGCCGCAAGCTCAAGCCCGGTGGGGTGTTCCACATGGCGACGGACTGGGAGCCCTACGCCGAGTACATGCTGGAAGTGATGAACGCAGCGCCGGGCTATCGCAACCGCGCGGCGGATGGCACCTATGTGCCCCGCCCCGAAGAACGCCCGATCACCAAGTTCGAACGCCGCGGCGAGCGGCTGGGGCATGGGGTGTGGGACTTGAAGTTCGAGAAGGTTGACTGATCGGCTTTCGCAAGCTGTGGGAGCAACTGTCTTCCCCAAGATCTCAAAGCTGGCGCAATCACTGTGGGAGCGGGTTTACCCGCGAAGCAAACAGCGCGGTGTATGGCACCGGCTTTGCCGGTGTTCGCGGCTGAAGCCGCTCCCACAAGGTGGATTGCGCCAGCATTCAGACTTTGTGGAAGACAGTTGCTCCCACGGGTTGGTGCTGAATCACAAGATTATGTGCACTTGCGTGAGCATCAGCTTCGCGTGCCGACCAACTGCAGACCGCGCCTGACTGGTCAATCACCCGCGCCGATCAGCAACCACCCCAATCAGCACCAGCACCACCAGCAACACCGGCGCCAGCGCATAGTTGTTGAACTGGCCCAACCCTTTCACCACCCACGGTGTGGCATAGATCAGTGCCGCGCCGCTGCCGATCATCACCAGCAAGGCCATCAGGGGTACCCGTAGGGCGCCTGCCAGGCTGCCCAGGCGTTGCTCCACCCAGGTCTTGATGTCGGTGCCGAACAGCACCAGTAGGCAGCCCACCAAGGCGAGCGAAATTTCAGACAGGTTGCTGCGGCTCCAGCGGGAAACCGTCGCGAGCAGATCAAGTACCAGATCCATGGGTCATCCTTAGGTCAAGAAATACTGCAGCAGGTCGTTGAGGAACAACTGCCCCCGGGGCGTTGCGGCCAGCCGATCCGGTTCGACCTGCAAAAGGCCCTTTTGTTCGGCACTGCGGCGGGCCTCGGCCAGTTGCGCGAGGGGCAGCCCGGTGCGTTCGGTGAACAGCCGGGCTTCAACGCCATCAGTGAGCCGCAGGGCGTTCATCAGGAACTCGAACGGCAGTTCCGCGACCGGCAGCAGCTTTTCCCCCGCCTTGAATGGTTTGGCCAGGTTCAGGTAGTCCTTGGGCAGGCGCGTCTTCCAGGTGCGCAGAATGCGGCCATCGGCAAAGGTGAGCTTGCCATGGGCGCCGGCGCCGATGCCGATGAAGTCGCCAAAACGCCAGTAGTTCAGGTTATGCCGGGCAGCGCGGCCAGGTTGGGCGTAGGCGGACACTTCGTACTGGGCAAAGCCGTTGGCGGCCATGAGGTGCTGGCCGGCTTCCTGGATATCCCAGAGGATATCGTCTTCGGGCAGCGCTGGCGGCTGGTTCCAGAACACGGTGTTAGGTTCCACCGTCAGCTGGTACCACGACAGGTGCGTCGGGCCCAGGTCGATGGCCTGGCGCAGGTCGCCGAGCGCATCATCCAGCGACTGGTCGGGCAGGCCGTGCATCAGGTCCATGTTGAAATTATCGAAGCCGGCGGCGCGTGCCATACCTGCTGCGCGTACCGCTTCGTCGCCGTTGTGGATACGCCCCAGCGCCTCCAGTTTGCCGGGCTGGAAGCTCTGCACGCCGATGGACAGGCGGTTGATGCCCGTTTGCCGGTAGGCCTTGAACTTGTCCTGTTCGAACGTACCCGGGTTGGCCTCCAGGGTTATCTCGATGTCCGCTGCAAACGCAATGCGTTGTTCCACACCGCGCAGCAGCCGGCCCAAGGCGGCGGCGCTGAACAGGCTGGGCGTGCCGCCCCCGAAGAAGATCGAGCTGATGGGGCGGCCCTGTACGGCGGCCAGCTCCTGGTCAAGGTCGGTGAGCAGTGCCGCGACATAGGCATCCTCCGGCAGCTCAGGCCCGGCCGCGTGGGAATTGAAGTCGCAGTACGGGCATTTGCGTACGCACCAGGGGATGTGGATGTACAGCGACAGCGGCGGCAGTTGCTGGAAGCCTGCCGCAGCGGGGGAGGACTGCGGTGGGATCATGCCAGGCCCAGACGTTGACGCAACAGGGCCATGGCGCGGGCGCGGTGGCTTAGCTGGTTCTTGTCCGCGGGCGCCAGGTCGGCGCTGGAGCAGTCTCGTTCGGGCACCCAGAACAGCGGATCGTAGCCAAAACCGTGGTCACCGCTGGCCTGGAACAGAATACGGCCATGCCACAACCCTTCGCACAGGATCGGCAGTGGGTCGTCTGCGTGGCGCACCAGCGCCAGCACGCAGACGAACTGGGCGCCGCGCTCGGCCTCAGGCACGTCTTTCAGTGCTTCGAGCAGCTTGGCGTTGTTCGCCGCGTCACCCTGGCCATTGGCATAACGCGCCGAGTAAATCCCCGGAGCACCCCCCAGGAAGTCCACGGCCAGGCCCGAGTCATCGGCCAGCGCCGGTAAGCCGGAGATGCGCGCTGCATTGCGGGCCTTGAGGATGGCGTTTTCAACGAACGACAGGCCGGTTTCTTCCGGTTCGACCTGGCTGAACTCGCCAATGGACCGCAATTGCACGCTCTGGCCGAGCATGGCTTGCAGTTCCTTGAGTTTGCCGGCGTTGTGGCTGGCCAATACCAGTTGCTGGAAATTCATCATTCGCCTGGGAACACTTCCTGGTTGAAACTGAAGGAGTTGCCGATGCCGCCGGTTTCGACATTCAGGTCGAACGTGACGGTTTCGGGCTGTTCGATCTTGAACTGGGCCACGTACGACACCGTGCCCTGGTCGGTAACCTGCCTGAACGACAGGGGGCTGCTGCGCCCGGTGAGGTCCTTGACCGTACCGCTGACCACTGCCGTTGCCGGTTTGCCGGCCTTGAGCGCAGTCAGGGTGAGTACCCCCAGGTTCTTGCTGCGTACCAGGCCCGTGGCCGCAGCTACCTGGGGTGTGAGCATGCTCGAGGTGAAGGCGCTGTAGTGCACCGTCACGTTGCCGAATACCTCTTTGCGATCGGCGCGGGCAGTATCGGCGGCCACCGCCGGCAAGGCCAGACACAAACTGACGAGAAACAATGCAAGGCGACGCATGGTGCGATCCCTCCGAATAATCAGACTGCGAGCTGGTGTTCCTGCAGGCCGGGGCTGCTGACCCGGTAGATGCCGATTTCACCCAGAAGATTAGGCCAAAGCCGGCCACCCCACCCATTGCGGTGCAGGTTATCGACAGCCAGGCGGTCCAGCACCTTGGCCTTGCGTTCGTGCACCAGCTCCTCGAAGTCGGCGAAGGTGCAGAAGTGGATGTTTGGCGTGTTGTACCAGGTATACGGCATGAAGTCCGACACCGGCATGCGGCCTTTGGTCGCCAGGTACCAGCGGCAGCGCCAATGGCCGAAGTTGGGGAAGGTGATGATGCACTGGCGGCCCACGCGCAGCATCTCGTCCAGGATACGGTCGGGGTACTCCACGGCCTGCAAGGCCTGGGTCATGATCACCACGTCGAAACTGTTGCTGGCGAAGTTGCCCAGGCCTTTGTCGAGGTCTTGCTCGATGACATTCACGCCCTTGGCGACGCACGCAGCGATATTATCGGCGTCGATTTCCAGGCCGTAACCGGTGACCTGCTTGCGATCGCGCAGCGAAGCCAGCAGTTCGCCGCTACCGCAGCCCAGGTCGAGGACCCGGCTACCGGCGGGGATCCAGTCGTGGATGATTTCCAGATCGGCTCTCATGCTGTCCTCAGATGGCAATGCGGTTCATGTAGTTCGAGAAACCCTGCATGTAGCGAGGTGTGGGGATCAGGAAAGCATCGTGCCCATAGGGCGAGTCGATTTCCAGGTAGCAGACGTTCTTGCGGGCGGCCATCAGCGCGTCGACGATTTCCCGCGAGCGGGCAGGGGAAAAACGCCAGTCGGTGGTGAACGACATGATGCAGTAGTTGGCCTTGACGTCGGCCAGGGTCGCCGCCAGGTCGCCGCCGTGGGTGGCTGCCGGGTCGAAATAATCCAGCGCCTTGGTCATCAACAGGTAGGTATTGGCATCGAAGCGACCGGAAAACTCTTCGCCCTGATAGCGCAGGTAGCTTTCTACCTGGAACTCGACACTGTGGAAGTCGTAGTTGAGTTTGTCGCTTTTCAGCTCACGGCCGAATTTCTCACCCATCGAGTCATCGGACAGGTAGGTGATATGGCCGACCATGCGCGCCAGCATCAGGCCGCGTTTGGGGATCACCCCCTGGTCCTGGAACGAACCGCCATGGAACTCGGGGTCGGTCAGAATCGCCTGGCGCGCCACTTCGTTGAAGGCAATGTTCTGCGCCGACAGCTTGGGTGCCGATGCGATGTCGACGCAGTGGCGCACGCGCTCGGGGTAGGTGATGGTCCACTGCAGCGCCTGCATGCCGCCCAGGCTGCCACCGACCACTGCCGCCCACTGTTCGATGCCCAGGCGCTGGGCCAGGCGCACCTGGCTGTGCACCCAGTCTTCCACCGTAAGCACCGGGAAATCGGCACCGTAGGGCTTGTTGGTGGCGGGGTTGAGGCTGCTGGGGCCGGTGCTGCCGTTGCAGCCGCCCAGGTTGTTCAGGCTGACCACGAAGAAGCGGTTGGTGTCGATTGGCTTGCCTGGGCCGATGCAGCTGTCCCACCAACCCGGCTTGCGGTCGCTGGCGTCATGGTAGCCGGCAGCGTGGTGGTGGCCGGACAAGGCATGGCAGATAAGCACAGCGTTGCTCGCGCTGGCGTTCAGGGTGCCGTAGGTTTCGTAGACCAGCTCGTAGCTGATCAGGGAGCGGCCGCAGGCCAGGGCCAGCGGTTCATCGAACCTGGCGGTTTGCGGTACTACCAGACCGACGGAATCTTCGGGAAAGACAGTGGACATCGACCCTGCTCACGCTTGACGGAGGCGTAAGTCTAAAGAGCGCTACCCCCAGCGGCAAGCAAAGGCTTGCTGCCGGGGGTGGGCCGGGTCAGATCATGCGCCACAGCTCTTGCGGCATGCCGGCATAGGCGGCCAGCGGTGGCATGACGAACGACTGGATCACCTGGATCGCCAGGAAGGCGAAGATCGGCGAAATATCCATGCCGCCCAGGTTGGGCACGATGCGGCGGAAGGGCGCCAGTACCGGCTCGCTGATCTGGTAGGCAAGCTCTGCCGCCGGGTTGTTCGAGTTGGGGGCCACCCACGACACGATCACCATCACGATCATCGCTACCCAGAAGATCTTCAGGAACAGCGAGGTGATGCCGATGATGGCCCACATCAACAGGTGCAGCACGTCACCGAAGGTGCCGTAGGTGACCATCAGCACAAAGCCCATCAGCAGCGCCTGGATGACCACCGCCAGCAGCAGCGACGAGGTATCCAGCCCGGCAATGCTGGGGATGACCCGGCGAATGGGTTTGAGCAGTGGCTGGGTGGCGCGTACGGTGAACTGGGACAACGGGTTGTAGAAATTGGCCTTTACCAGTTGCAGCACGAAACGCAGCAGCACGATCACCAGATACAGGCTGACCAGGGTTTGCACCACGAAGATCGCGGCGCCGGACAGTGCATTCATCTAAAACTCCTTATTGGCCCAGTTGTTCGGCCAGCTCTGCGGAACGCTTGGCGGCGGCCTGCAGTGCCTGCTCGACGATGGCTTCGAAACCGCTCGCCTGGAACGACGTGATGGCGGCTTCGGTGGTGCCCGCGGGCGAGGTGACGCGACGGCGCAGTTCGGCTGCATCCACTTCGCTGGCCACCGCCATGCGGGCAGCACCCAGTGCGGTGTGCAGGGTCAGCTGAGTGGCGGTTTCACGGGGCAGGCCGAGTTTCTCGCCTGCGGCCGTCATGGCCTCGATCAGCAGGAAGAAGTACGCCGGGCCACTGCCGGAAACAGCCGTCACTGCGTCCAGTTGCTGCTCCTGCTCAAGCCACAGCGCGGTACCCACTGCCGACAGTAGCTGTTCGGCCTGCTGACGCTGTTCGGCAGAGACCTCGTGGGTGGCATACAGGCCGCTGACGCCCTGGCGCAGCAGGGCCGGGGTGTTGGGCATGCAGCGCACCACCGGCCGGGCACCGAGCCAGCTTTGCAGGCTTGCGCAGGTAATGCCCGCAGCAATGGACACAATCAGCTGGCCGCCCTGCAGGTTGGGTTGCAGGGCCTGGCACACGGTTTTCATCACTTGTGGCTTGACCGCCAGCACGATCACGTCGGCGTCAGCGATGGCCTGGGCGTTGTCTTCGAAGGTTTCGATGCCGTGATCGGCCTGGATGCGGGTGCGGGTGTCGGCGCCAGGGTCGCTGGCGCGGATCTGCGAAGCCTCCAGGCCCTGGGCACGCAGACCACCGATCAGGCTGGCGGCCATGTTGCCGGCGCCAATAAAGGCAATACGTGTCTGGCTCATGTCAGGTCCTTGTGGGGAAGAGTGAGTAAAGCATGGAATCAGGCGTTGCCGTAATCGCGTGCACCGAACAGGGCGGTGCCAATGCGCACCCAGGTCGCTCCCTGGGCAATGGCGGCTTCCAGGTCGTGGCTCATGCCCATGGACAAGGTGTCCAGGCCAAGCCCCAGGCCTTCTTGCAACTGGCGCAACCTCTCAAAGGCGGCCTCTTGGGCGGCGCGGTCTTCGGTGGGCTCGGGGATTGCCATCAGTCCGCGTAGCTGCAAGTTGGGCAGTGCCGCAATCGCCTCGGCCAACGCTGGCAGGTCGGTGGGGGCACAGCCGGCCTTGCTGTCTTCGCCACTCACGTTCACCTGCAGGCAGATGTTGAGTGGCGCCAGCCCGGTGGGGCGTTGCTCCGACAGGCGCTGGGCAATTTTCAGGCGATCCACGGAATGTACCCAGTCGAAGTGCTCGGCGATGGCTTTGGTCTTGTTCGACTGAATGGGGCCGATGAAGTGCCAGATCAAGGGCAGGTCGCCCAGTTGCTGCTGCTTTGTCAGCGCCTCTTGTAGGTAGTTTTCCCCAAAGTCGCGCACACCCGCAGCGTGAACCTCGCGGATCGCGCTGGCCGGCTTGGTTTTGCTCACGGCCAGCAGGTGCACGCTGGCGGGGTCGCGCCCGGCGGCCTGGGCACCCTCGGTGATGCGGGCGCAAATCGTGGATAGGTTGTCTGCTAGGGTGGACATTGATCGATGCCGGCAGCTGAGAGGTTGCCGCATTTTACCTGGTTGAACGCCGAAGGGGAGTCTCATGGACGTGACTGACCTGCTGGGCAGGGCCGTGGCAGCGGGGGCGTGCGACCTGCACCTCGCTGCGGGCCAGGTACCCATGCTGCGCAAGGACGGCCAATTGCAGCGCTTGCCGGGCCCCGCCTTGCAGGGGCCCGAGCTGGCTGAGGGTATGGCCTGCATGCTGAGCGAGGCCCAACTGCACCAGTGGCAACACGGCGATGAACTGGACATGGCATTGGCACTGCCGCCGCTGGGGCGTTTCCGGTTGAACCTGTTCAGGCAATTGAACGGCCTTGCACTCACGTTCCGCCTGATACCCGGGCGTATTGCCGGGGTGGACGAGCTCGACCTGGCAGGCATTTTCAACACCATCGCAGGCTGCGACGATGGGCTGGTGCTGGTCGGCGGCCCTACCGGCTGCGGCAAATCCAGCACCCTGGCCACGCTGGTGGATCAGTTGAACCGCGAACGGGCCTTGCACATCATCACCCTCGAAGACCCGGTGGAAGTTATTCACAGCAGCCAGCGCAGCCTGGTGAACCAGCGTGAAGTTGGCCGGCACTGCACGGGCTTCGCCCAAGGTTTGCGCAGTGCCCTGCGCCAGGACCCGGACGTGATCATGATCGGCGAGTTACGCGACCTGGCCACCATCCGCCTGGCGCTGCGTGCGGCCGAGACCGGTCACCTGGTACTGGCCACGGTGCACACGCGCTCGGCAGTGAACAGTATCGACAGGCTGGTGGAGGTGTTTGCTGCCGAAGAAAAGCCCCTTGTACGCGCCATGCTCGCGCAATCGCTGCAGGTAGTGGTGGTGCAGCGGCTGGTCAGGCGGGCAGGCGGGGGCAGGGTGGCTGCACGGGAAGTGCTGGTGGCCACCGCGGCTGTGCGCAACTTGATCCGCGAGGGGCGCATGGCGCAGTTGCATTCAGTGATGCAAGCCGGTACGGCAGATGGGATGCAGACGATGGAGGGGGCAATGCGCAGGCTGCGGGACAGGGGGTTGGTTGAGGCGGATTAGTCGAGGCGGGGTGACGCCCGTGCTGCCCGTTGCGTAGGGATGACGCCAGGCAGGCAGCACGCACGTGCAGCCGTGGTTTCAGCGCTTGGCCAGGTTCAGCTGTTGCTGCTCCTTGGGCAATACACGCTTGGCGACAACGTAATGCTTTTGCCAGTAAGGCTTGCTCAGGTTGTCGATGCTAACCCGCTTGCCCCGGCGAGGCGCATGGATGAAGCGGTCGTTGCCCAGGTAGATCGCAACGTGGTTCACCCGGCGGCTCTTGATGTTGAAGAAAATCAGGTCGCCCGGCTTCAGGTCACCCTTGGCCACCTTCGTGCCGTGGCCCTGGGCCATGGCGCTGGAGGTGCGCGGCAGGTTCACGTCGGCAACGTCGTTGAAGGCGTATTGCACCAGCCCGCTGCAATCGAAACCTTTTTTGGGGTTGCTGCCGCCCCAAACATAAGGGGTACCCAGCACGTTGACGGCCCGGCTGAGCACGTCGCTGCTCTGCTTGGCAGACATGGCGACAGCGGGCCTGCCATGTTTGCTGCTGGCGGCATTGCCAGGGCGAGCATGCAGGGTGGCCTGTTTGACAGGGGCACGCTTCACTGCGGCATTGGTGGTATAGCCGGTGAAACCGTTGGGAAGACGTTGCTCACGGTTGGTGGCGTGGGCGGCCAGGGGCAATAATAGGCAGAGGGTCAGCCATGTCTTGATCAAAGGCGGCATAGATGAAGCTCTTATGAATAGTTGTGTGTTGGGCGCGCAACTTTATAACAGCTTTTTGATCAATCTTTGATCCGTTGGTCGATTCTTCACGTACCGTATGTCGGCCCGGGCGAAAAAAGTCACAACTTTTTTTAGAAAAATTTCATCCGCAGCGCACGAGGTTTATGCATGAACAGTTATCAACAGGGCGCACCCCTGCACGACACCCACAGCAAGGTGATCGGCTACCTGCTGTGGATCCTGGGCTTTACCGGGTCCCATCGCTTCTACTACGGCAAGCCCATCACCGGCACCCTCTGGTTCTTCACCTTCGGCTTGTTCGGCATCGGTTGGCTGATCGACCTGTTCCTGATTCCGTCCATGGACCGTGAGGCGGACCTGCGTTTCGAGTCCGGGCGTATCGATTACAACATCGCCTGGATCCTGCTGACCTTCCTCGGCGTGTTTGGCCTGCACCGCCTTTACCAGGGCAAATGGGTCACCGCGATCATTTACTTCCTGACCGGTGGCCTGTTCCTGTTGGGTGTGCTGTACGACTTCTGGACCCTGAACACCCAGGTGTCCGAGCGCAATGCGGGGCGGGGTTGAGGCGCGGCCCGGGTGGGAGCACCTGTGCAAGGTTGCTCACACCCGGGCCTGAAAGGCCGCTTACTGGCGGGTTTGGCGCTGTTGCAGCAACAGGTTGCTGAAGCCCGCGCCGGCCAGTTGCTTCTGCGCGACGGTCAGTTGTTCGCGGTTGCTGAAGGGGCCGACCAGTACCCGATACCAGGTTTCTTCCTTGACCGTGCCGGATTCAACCTTCACCGCCTGGCCCAGCAGGATGATCTGCGCGCGCACCTTGTCGGCGTCCGCCTGTTTGCGGAATGAACCCGCCTGCAGGAAGAACTGCGTGGTCGCTGCCGGTTTGATGACGGGCGGTGCCGGTGGCGGCGTTTGCCCCAGCAGTGCAGCCTGGGCACGGGCCGTGTCGATCTTCGCGGCTTCGGCCGGTGTCACCGGGGTGACCGGCTGGGCCGGTACTGGCGGCGTCTTCTCCGGCACCGCTTCGGGCGGCACGATCACTTCCGATTCGGGCAGCAGGGTATAGAAGTCATACTTCGGCTTCACCGGCTGCTGCACAGTAGGGGCCTGAGTCGATTTGCCGGCTTCGGCCGCTTTCTCGGTTTTCTGCTGCTCGGGCTTGGTGCGCTTGATATCCGCACCGCCGGGTTCGAGCTTCATCAGGAACACGATGAATGCGCCCACGGTAAGGCCGACCGCCAGCCATACCCAACCCGGGATAGGTTTTTTGGCCGGCGCTGTCTGGCGGCTGGCGCCGCGCTTGGGGGCAGGTTTCTTCTTGGCAGCCAACTTACATGCGCTCCAGGGTTTCCAGGCCGAGCAGTTCCAGACCTTGTTTGAGGGTGCGGCCGGTCAGGGCAGCCAGGCGCAGGCGGCTTTGCTGCTGCTGCGGGGTTTCGGCGGCCAGAATCGGGCAGTTCTCGTAGAAGCTGGAGAACAGCCCGGCCAGGTCGTACAGGTAGCTGCACAGCACGTGCGGCGTGCCTTTCTCGGCCACGTTGTTGAGGATTTCCCCGAACTGCGCCAGGCGTGCGGCCAGGTCCTGCTCATGGGCGGCTTCCAGTACGATGCTGCCCTCGACTTCCTCGAAGCCCTTGCCCAGCTTGCGGAACACGCCGGCCACGCGGGTATAGGCGTACAGCAGGTACGGCGCAGTGTTGCCTTCGAAGTTGAGCATCTGTTCGAAGTTGAAGCTGTAGTCGCTGGTGCGGTGCTTGGACAGGTCCGCGTACTTCACCGCACCAATGCCCACCACTTCACCGATGTGGCGCAGGTCGTCGTCGGCCAGGGTCGGGTTCTTTTCCTTCACCAGCGCGTAGGCGCGGTCCTTGGCTTCGGTCAGCAGGTCGATCAGCTTGACGGTGCCACCGTCGCGGGTCTTGAACGGGCGGCCGTCGGCGCCGTTCATGGTGCCGAAGCCCATGTGCTCCATTTGCATCGGGTGGCCGACGAAGCCGGCACGGCGCGCTACCTCGAACACCTGGTTGAAGTGCAGGGCCTGGCGCTGGTCGACAAAGTACAGGGCGCGGTCAGCCTGCAGCACGTTGCTGCGGTAGCGCACGGCAGCCAGGTCGGTGGTGGCGTACAGGTAACCGCCATCGGCCTTCTGCACGATCACTGGCAGTGGTTCGCCTTCGCTGTTCTTGAATGCTTCGAGGAATACGCACTGGGCGCCCTGGTCCTCGACCAGCAGGCCTTTGGCCTTCAGCTCGCGGACGACATTGGCCAGGTCGTCGTTGTAGGCACTCTCGCCCATGACGTCGGCCATGGTCAGCTTGACGTTCAGCAGCTCGTAGGTTTTCTGGCAGTGCGACAGGGAGATGTCCTTGAAGCGTGTCCACAGGGCCATGCACTCCGGGTCACCCGCCTGCAGCTTCACCACCAGGCCTCGCGCTCGGGTAGCGAAGGCCTCGGATTCGTCGAAGCGCTTTTTGGCGGCGCGGTAGAAGTTCTCCAGGTCCGACAGCTCGTCGCTGGTGATCGGGTTTTCTTCAAGGTACGCCAGCAGCATGCCGAACTGGGTGCCCCAGTCGCCCACGTGGTTCTGGCGAATCACCTGGTCGCCGAGAAACTCCAGCACACGCGCCACGCTGTCACCAATGATGGTGGAACGCAGGTGGCCGACGTGCATTTCCTTGGCGAGGTTCGGCGCCGACAGGTCGACGACCACTTTCTGCGCAGGGCCGGCCTTGCGTGCGCCCAGGCGGGCATCGCCCAGGGCGGCATCCAGGCGGCTGGCCAGGGCTGCGGTGTTCTGGAAGAAATTCAGAAAGCCCGGGCCGGCGATTTCGACCTTGGTGATGTCGGCACTGGCCGGCAGGGCATCGATCAGCTTCTCGGCCAGGTCGCGCGGCTTCATGCCGGCAGGCTTGGCCAGCATCATGGCGATGTTGCTGGCGAAGTCACCGTGGGTCTTGTCCCGGGCGTTTTCCACCTGAATCGCCGGCGACAGGCCGTCAGGCAGCACACCGTCGTTGACGAGTTGGGTGAGGGCTTGCTGGATCAGCTGGCGAATGGTGTCTTTCATGGAAATCTCTTTTCGACCGCAAGCGCGGTGAGCGCCTGGATGCGCAGGTGGAAAAACTGGGCATTATCCGTGGCTGGGAGCAGGTTGCCAACCTTTGAGCTGCAAGCGGCAAGCTGCAAGCTGCAAGAAAAAGCGATATCGCGCTGGCGCTGGTTTTTCTTGCAGCTTGTAGCTCGTGGTTTGCTTTGAGCCACAAGCCACAAGCTGTAAGAAGAAGCCATGCCACACGCGCACTGCTCTTTCTTGCAGCTTACAGCTTGCAGCTTGCAGCTCAGTACAGGTCGAGGGGGTCGACGTCCAGGGACCAGCGTACCTGGCGGCCGCTCGGCATCTGCTCCAGTACCAGCAACCAGGCGCTGATCAGCCGGTGCAGGGGCGCACGGGTGGCGGCCTGTAGCAGCAGCTGGGCACGGAAGCGCCCGGCGCGGCGTTCCATGGGGGCGGGCACTGGGCCGAGCAGTTCGATGCCCGGCAGGCCTTGCTCTGCCACCAGGCGCTCGGCGGCTGCGCACGCCTCATCGAGAAACGCTTCGGCCTGGCCGGGCTTGTGCGCCTCGGCCCGCAGCAACGCCAAGTGGGAAAAGGGGGGCAGCCCGGCGGCGCGGCGCTCGTCCAGCGCCTGCTCGGCGAAGGCGAAGTAGCCCTGTTCGGTCAGTTGTACCAGCAGCGGATGGTCTGCCAAGTGCGTCTGGATGATCACCTTGCCAGGGTCCTCTGCACGCCCTGCGCGCCCGGCCACCTGCACGATCAACTGGGCCATGCGCTCGCTGGCGCGGAAATCGCCAGAGAACAACCCGCCGTCGGCATCGAGGATGGCCACCAGGGTCACCCGGGGAAAATGGTGCCCCTTGGCCAGCATCTGGGTGCCGACCAGGATGCTCGGCTGGCCACGCTGGATGGTGTTGAACAGCTGCTGCATCGCGTCTTTGCGCGAGGTACTGTCGCGGTCCACGCGCAGCACCGGGTAGTCCGGGAACAATACCTTCAGGCGCTCTTCGGCACGCTCTGTACCGGCCCCCACCGGGCGCAGGTCCACGTGGTTGCACTGTGGGCAATGGTGCGGCAGGCGCTCGTCATAGCCGCAGTGGTGGCAGCGCAGCACCCCGGAGCGCTGGTGCACCGTCATGCGCGCATCGCAACGCGGGCACTCGGACAACCACCCGCAGTCGTGGCACAGCAAGGTTGGCGCGAACCCGCGGCGGTTGAGAAACACCAATACCTGCTGGCCGGCTTCCAGTGTCTGGCGGATGGCCTGCTGCAACGGGCCGCTGATACCGCTGTCCAGCGGCAGGCTCTTCACATCCAGGCGCAGCATGCGCGGCGGGCGGGCACCACCGGCACGCTGGTTCATGCGCAGCAGACGATAGCGCCCGGTCAAGGCATTGTGCAGGGTTTCCAGTGAAGGCGTGGCCGAACCGAGCACAATGGGCACGTTGTCCTGGTGGGCGCGAACCAGAGCAAGGTCGCGGGCGTGGTAGCGCAAGCCTTCCTGCTGTTTATAGGAGCCGTCGTGCTCCTCGTCGATGATGATCAGCCCAGGGTTTTTCATGGGTGTGAACAGCGCCGAACGGGTGCCGATGATGATATCTGCCTCGCCGTCGCGTGCAGCCAGCCAGGCGTCGAGGCGCTCACGGTCGCTCACCGCCGAGTGCAGCAACGCAATGCGGGCATTGAAGCGTTGTTCGAAACGCGCCAGGGTCTGCGGGCCGAGGTTGATTTCGGGGATCAGCACCAAGGCCTGCTTGCCGGCCTCCAGGGTTTCGCGGATCAGTTGCAGGTACACCTCGGTCTTGCCGCTGCCGGTCACGCCTGCCAGCAGAAACGCGCCAAAGTGGCCAAAGCCTTCCAGTACGGCATCGAAGGCATCGCGTTGTTCGTCGTTGAGCGGCAGTTCCGACTGGGCCAGCCAATGCTCGCGGCGTTCCTGGGGCAGGTGGCGGCGAACCTCTAGCTGCACCAGGTCCTTGGCCAGCAGCAGGTCAAGGCTGTCCTTGTTCAGGTTGAGCTTGCTCAGCAGGCTGTGGGGCACGCCGTGGGGGTGCTGGGCTAGGGTCTTGAGCGCGTCACGCTGGCGCGGCGCGCGGGCAATGCGTGGGTCTTCCAGGCGTGCGCCAGGGGCTACATGCCAGAAGCGCTCCTGGCGCATCTCTGCCGGCTCGCCCTGGCGCAGCAGGGTAGGGAGCGCCCAGCTCAGGGTGTCGCCCAGGCTGTGCTGGTAGTATTGCGCCGCCCACAGGCACAGCTTGAACAGCGATGGCGGTATCGGCGATACCGGGTCGAGCAGAGCGCTGGCGGGCTTGAGCTTGTCGGCGGGCACCTCGCTCTCGGCGCAGACGTCTACCAGCACGCCGATCATTTCCCGGCGACCGAACGGCACGCGTATGCGCATGCCTGGGCTCAAGGCCTGGTGTGCGATGCTGGCCGGTGCCTTGTAGTCGAACAGCCGACGCAGCGGGGAGGGCAGGGCAAGGCGCAGGATGACGTCGGGCACGCGGAAAGTCTCGGAGGGCGTTTCAAGAACTGGCGAGCCTAGCAGACGACGGTCGGTACACGCGACAACTTGCACTGGCGCAGCGCTCTGGTATTATTCGCCGCCTAATTACGTGCGGTATTCAACAATTGGTGTTGGGTGGCGGCACGCAGCTCGAGGAAGTGACCATGAAAGCAGATATTCATCCAAACTACGAAGTAGTTGCAGTCACCTGCAGCTGCGGCGCCAAATTCGAGACCCGTTCGACCCTGGCCAAGCCGCTGGCGATCGACGTGTGCTCGCTGTGCCACCCGTTCTACACTGGCAAGCAGAAAGTCCTGGACACCGGTGGCCGCGTACAGAAGTTCGCCGACCGCTTCGGCATGTTCGGTACCAAGAAGTAATCATGCGCAAGGCGAACCCTTCGGGTTTCGCAGTGCTGCTGAAAAAGGCGCCCCTTGTGGGCGCTTTTTTTATGGCCCTGTCTTGGCACCTCCCGGCACAGGCATTCTGCCCGCTGCCGCAGCGCCCACAGCAGGTCGCGGTGCGGTACGTGGTAGATGGCGATACCGTGCGCCTGGTCGACGGCCGCAGTGTGCGCATGATCGGCATCAATGCCCCGGAAATCGGCCGCAAGGGCCAGGCCAGCGAGCCTTATGCCGAGGCCGCCCGGCGTCGCCTGCAGGCCTTGGTCAAGGCCAGTGACGGGCGGCTCGGCCTGGTACCAGGCGTGGAAAAGAAAGACAGATACGGCCGCACTTTGGCGCATCTGTACAGCCGTACCGGCAACAATCTGGAAGCACAACTGCTTAGCGAGGGCCTGGGCTATCGCATTGCGTTCGCTCCCAATGTGCGCCTCAACACCTGCCAGCAGCGCGCTGAACAGGTTGCACGCAAGGCGGGTGCCGGCCTTTGGAAAACGTCGCCGGTGGTGTCTGCACGCGCGCTCAGGCAACCCGGGTTCGCGGTTGTGAGTGGGCGTATCAAGGCTGTACAGCGCCACCGGGGCGGTATCTGGCTGAACCTGGACGACGCAGTCACGCTGCAGGTGCCCGCTCGTCTGCAACGTACTGTGCCTGCCGGCTTCTTCGATAACCTGAAAGGGCAGCGAGTCGAGGCGCGCGGCTGGGTGAGGGACCGCGCCCGTAAAAACTCGGGCAGGCCCGGGCCCCGACGCTGGTTCATGCAGTTGACCGATCCGAGCATGTTGGAGCGGGCTGCGGGTCAAAAGATGTAGACATTTCGCTATTGGATTGTACACACTGTAAGGCGTATGCCCCGTGGGTTATAGCGTAAAGTCTTAGGCTAAAGGCCTTGACACTAGTGACCGACCAGTCTTGTGACTCCCCGGCTCTTTGCGTATCCTCGGCGGTCCGTCAGAACAGCCAATAGCGGAATGCCCACCATGTCAGACCTGAAAACCGCCGCTCTCGAATACCACGCCAAGCCTCGTCCGGGGAAACTGAGCGTGGAACTCTCCAAGCCCACCGCCACCGCCCGTGACCTCGCCCTGGCCTACAGCCCAGGTGTAGCAGAGCCTGTGCGGGAAATCGGCCGTGATGCAGAGCTGGCCTACAAGTACACCGGTAAAGGCAACCTGGTTGCGGTGATTTCCGACGGTACTGCCATCCTCGGTCTGGGTGACCTCGGCCCGCTGGCCTCCAAGCCGGTCATGGAAGGCAAGGGTGTTCTGTTCAAGCGTTTCGCCGGCATCGACGTGTTCGACATCGAAGTCGAGTCGGAAAGCCCGCAAGCGTTCATCGACACCGTACGCCGCATCTCGATCACCTTCGGTGGCATCAACCTCGAAGACATCAAGGCCCCCGAGTGCTTTGAAATCGAGCGCACCCTGATCGAGCAGTGCGATATCCCGGTGTTCCACGACGACCAGCACGGCACTGCCATCGTGACGGCTGCTGGCATGATCAACGCCCTGGAAATCGCCGGCAAGAAGCTCGAAGACGCCAAGATCGTGTGCCTGGGGGCCGGTGCTGCCGCCATCTCCTGCATGAAGCTGCTGGTGAGCATGGGTGGCAAGGTCGAGAACATCTACATGATCGACCGTAATGGCGTGATCCACGCTGGCCGTGACGACCTGAACCAGTACAAGGCGCAGTTCGCCCACGCCACCGACAAGCGCACCCTGGCCGATGCCCTCGACGGCGCCGACGTGTTCGTTGGCCTGTCCGGCCCGAACCTGCTCAGTGCTGAAGGCCTGAAGTCGATGGCTGCCAACCCGATCGTGTTCGCCTGCTCCAACCCGGACCCGGAAATCGCCCCGGAACTGGCTCACGCCACCCGCAACGACGTGATCATGGCCACCGGTCGCTCCGACTACCCGAACCAGGTCAACAACGTGCTGGGCTTCCCGTTCATCTTCCGCGGCGCCCTGGACGTACGTGCCAAGCGCATCAACGAAGAAATGAAGATCGCTGCGGCCATCGCCCTGAAAGACCTGGCCAAGCAGCCGGTGCCCAAGGAAGTTTGTGAAGCCTACGGCGTGGAAGGCCTGGAATTCGGCCGTGAGTACATCATTCCGAAGCCACTGGACGCTCGCCTGATCACCGTCGTGTCCGACGCCGTGGCCAAGGCCGCCATCGAGTCCGGCGTAGCCACCCTGCCGTATCCGAAGCACTACCCGCTGACCAGCGTGGATGACGTGTTCAACGGCTGATTGCCGCTGTCGCGACATTAAAAAGCCCCGGCTCGTGTGAGCCGGGGCTTTTTGTTGGGCGGTATCTTGTGGCACCTGGGCGGCGCGATCAGCGCGCCCAGGCAAAACCTTTGTCAGCCACCCTGCCTCAGAACAGATCCATCGGCGCGGCTTCGTCTGCTGGCAGTGGGCTGCCAGGCGCCACACCATTGCCCAGCTCGTCGTTGGACGGTGGCGAGTCCTCGGCCTTGAACAGCTCGAAGTAGGCATTTGGCGTGCTTGGCGTGGCAGCGCGGCCACTGACCGGGTCCACGCGCAGGCTGAGGATGCCTTCGGGCTCTGCAGGGGGGTGTTCCGGCATGCCCTTGAGGGCCGCGCCCATGAAGCCCATCCAGATCGGCAGGGCAGCAGTGCCGCCGTATTCCCGGCGGCCCAGGGTTTCGGGCTGGTCGAAGCCTACCCAGACCGTGGTCACGTAATCGGCGTTATAGCCAGAGAACCAGGCATCCTTGGATTCGTTGGTGGTACCGGTCTTGCCGGCCAGGTCGGTGCGGCCGAGGGCCAGCGCGCGGCGCCCGGTGCCGCGCTTGATCACGTCCTGCAGCATGCTGGTGAGGATGTAGGTGGTGCGGCCATCAATGATCTTTTCTGCCACGGCTGGCACCTGCGCAGCCTGCTCCGGCGCCGTAGCGCCTTCACCCGGCATCTGCGTGGTGATCGGCTGCTCGGGGGCGGCCAGGCCAGCCTGGTCCTGGGCACCTTGGGGTACGCGGGCCGGGTTGGCGGTGAACAGCGTTTCGCCGCTGCGGCTCTCGATGCGGTCGATCAGGTACGGGGTGATCTTGTAGCCGCCGTTGGCGAACGTGCTCCAGCCGGTGGCGATTTCCATGGGGGTGAGCGTTGCAGTGCCCAGCGCCAGCGACAGGTTGCGTGGCAGGTCCTGCTTGTTGAAGCCGAACTTGGCGATGTAATCGATGGTGCGGTCGACACCCATGGCCTGCAGCAGGCGGATCGATACCAGGTTACGCGACTTGTACAAGGCTTCGCGCATGCGGATGGGGCCAAGGAAGGTGTTGGTGTCGTTCTTCGGCCGCCACACTTTGTCCACCGACTCGTCGACGAACACGATCGGGGCATCGTTCACCAGGCTTGAAGCGGTGTAGCCGCTGTCCAGCGCGGCGCTGTAGATGAAGGGCTTGAAGCTTGAGCCTGGCTGGCGTTTGGCCTGCATGGCACGGTTGTAGTTGCTTTGCTCGAACGAGAACCCCCCCACCAGCGCACGGATCGCACCGCTGGTCGGGTCCAGCGTAACCAGTGCGCTCTGCGCCCCTGGCACCTGGCTGAACTTGAGTGCCCCATCGTTCAGGCGCTGCAGCCGCACCAGGTCGCCCACTTGGGCCACATCTGCCGGCGACTGAGGCGCGCGGCCTTGGGCATTGGTATTGATGAACGGGCGAGCCCACTTCATGGTGTCCCAGGCGACGGACTGCTCCTTGCCACTGCGGGTGAGCACCTTCAGGCCGGTTTTCTCTACCTGGGTGACGATGGCAGGCTCCAGGCCACCCAGGGTGCGCTGCTTGGCCAGTTCTTGCAGCCAGGCAGCCTGGGTACGGCCCGGGAAGCGTGCCTCCGGGCCACGGTAGCCGTGGCGTTCGTCGTAGTCGGTCAGGCCCTTGAGGATGGCCTGGTTGGCCATGTCCTGGGTGTCGCTGGGCACTGTGGTGGTAACGCGGAACCCTTCGGTGTAGGCGTCGCTGCCGTAGCGGCCGACCATTTCGGCACGGGCCATTTCGGCGATGTAAGGGGCATTCACTTCGGGCGTGGGCACGTGGTAGCTGGCGTTGAGCGGCTCGGCCAGGGCGGCCTGGTAGCTCGCTTCGTCGATTTTGCCCAGCTTGTACATGCGGCCGAGAATCCAGTCGCGACGCTCTTTGGCGCGCACCGGGTTGGCCAGCGGGTTGAAGCGCGAGGGGGCCTTCGGCAGGCCGGCGATCATCGCCATCTGCGCAAGGCTTACGTCGCGGATCGACTTGCCGTAGTAAACCTGTGCGGCGGCATCGATGCCGTAGGCACGGTTACCCAGGTAGATCTTGTTGACGTACAGCTCGAGGATCTCGTCTTTGGTCAGCTCGCGCTCGATCTGCAGGGCAAGCAGAATCTCGTTGGTCTTGCGCGAGAAGCTGCGCTCGCTGGTGAGGAAGAAGTTCTTCGCCACCTGCATGGTGATGGTGCTGCCGCCGGTCTGGATATGGCCGGTCTTGACCAGCTGGGTGGCGGCGCGCATCAGGCTGCTCGGGTCTACACCGTAGTGGTTGAGGAAGTTGTCGTCCTCGGCAGACAGAAGCGCCTGAATGAACTGTGGCGGAATTTCCGCGAAACGGATGGGCGAGCGGCGCATTTCGCCAAACTCGGCGATCAGCTTGCCGTCGCTGCTGTACACCTTGAGGGGGATCTGCAACTGGATGCTTCTGAGCGAATCGACCGAAGGCAGGTTGGGACTAAGATACAGAAACGCACCGCTCACACCGAGTACGAGCGCGCAGATGACTGCGACGGAAGACCACCAGAAGAACTTAAGCAGACGTATCAAGGCTTTTCGGTGTCCAGTTTGTGAGTGAATTGCACGCGGGTCCGGCGGACCAAAACGCCGGGCATTATAAGCATTTTTTCCCCTCTTCGGGTTACCGCCCAGGTGGCTGGTCGTCGTTCTGGCCAGCGCGCATCTGGTCGCAAACCGAAAGGGCGGCAGGCAACAGGAACGCCGCGATGATAGGACGCTTTGGCAAGGATGCCGGTTCATTTTCAGGGTTGGAAATTACCGCGGGGAGCGTTCGAGCCCTGCAGTTACGGCGGCGCAAGCGGCATTACCGTTTGGTGAGTTGGGCAGAGGAGCTGTTCGACCCGCCAGCCGGCACCCACTGGATGGCGCAGCCGGCCTCGGTGGTGGCTGCCCTGCAGCGTATGCGCAGGCGCAGCGGGTTGCGCAAGGTGGCCATGGCGCTGCCGGCCGATCAGGTCATCTGCAAGTATTGCCAACTCCCCCTGGGGTTGGGTGAGGGGCAGATGGAGGCGCAGTTGCTGGCCGATGCCGAGCGGCTGTTTCCTTTTCCGCTCGATGACCTGGCACTGGACTTCCAGGTGCTCCACGCTTGTGCGGCGCAACCAGGTTTCGCGCAGGTGATGGTGGCCGCCTGCAGGCAGAGCACCCTGGCCTCGCTCGAGGCGCTGGTGGCGGAAGCGGGGCTGCAGCTGGAGGCTGTTGAAGTGGACACGCTCGCCCTGCGGCGGCTCGTGCCCGCAGCCAGTGATCAGGACGTGGCCCTGCTGCGACTGAACCGGCACGATGCCACTTTGCACCGCCTAAAGCCTGGTGGCGGCTGCCTGCGGCGTGAGCTGTTGCTGGATGCAGGCCCTACACCCGAGAGCATTCAGCGGCAACTGAGCGACGAGTGCCTGCCCGGCCACCTGTGGGTCGTCAGCGCCGAGCCGTACCAACAAGCCTGGCTGGCCGAGCTGCAAAGCAGCCTCAATGTGCATTGCAGCCCGGTGCCCGGGCTGGCCGGACTCGTTCCGTTCAATAGCGCCATGCTCCTGGCTGGCGCACTGGCCGTCGGGGGGGTGTGCAGGTGATCCGGCTCAACCTGCTGCCCTGGCGCGAGCGGCAGCGCCAAGCAGCATCGCGGCGTTTTTATGGCCAGCTTCTGGCAAGTGCCGTGCTGGCCCTGTGCGCGGTCATGGTCGTGGACCAAATGGCCCGCCAGCGCGGGGAACAGCAACGGCTAAGCAACCTGCAGCGCGAGGTTGCAATCTCGTCACGGCGCCAGCAGGCGCATGCCTTGGCTGAGCTGCGTGAACAGCATGCTGTGCTGGCGGCCAGGTTGGCCGAACTGGAAGGCCTACGCGGTCACCCTGATGTGCTGGCAGGCCTGTTTGCCGACCTGGAGGGTGCGTTGCCCGGCGAGATGCAACTGCTGGGCCTGCACATGCAGGCTGGCCACGTGCGCTTGACTGGCGTGGCACCCTCCGGTGCGGTGATTGCCCAGTTCATGCGTGACCTGCAGCGTTCCGGCGTGCTGGCCGACCTTGAACTCAAGTCCATCAAGAGCCTGCCGGGCGTAGACGAGTTCGTGCTCACAGCTCGAGCGGCGGCATTCTGGTCATGAACACCACGGCGTTATTGGGCGGCCTGGCCATCATCGGCCGCACGCCATGGTTCAGGCGGCTGGCACCATGGTTGTTGGCCTTTGGCTTGTTCACCCTTGGCTGCATGGTTCGTCTGCCTACGGCGATGCAGCAGCAAAGGGGTGAGCATGCCCGGTCTGCCGCATTGGAGGCGCAACACACTGCGGCGGTGCAGCAACTGGCGGAGCGGGAGGCTTTGAAGGCGAAGGTGGCAACTGCCGAACGGCATATCCAGGAGGCACTGTGGTACCTCGATGCAGGGCAGGGGATGAGTGACCTGCTGGAGCGGCTGTCAGCCTCGGCGGGTAGCCACGGCGTGTTGATCGAGCAGTTGCAGGTGCGTGATGCCGAGCAGCAGGCGGGGTTGCAACGGGTACCGCTGGAGTTGCAGGTCACAGGGCCCTACAGGGCTGTGCGTGTGTGGCTGAACGAGTGGTTTGCGCAGCCGGCGGTATTTCGCAGCGGTGATTTGGCGATTGCAGGTGTTGATGGCCAGCCAGCGATCGTGCGTCTGCGATTGCACGTAGACACCTACCAGGCAAAAGCGCCGCCGCCCTCGGCTGAGTTTCTGGCGCGCTTGCCTGCCAGGCAACTGGCCGCAGGGCCTTGCGCTGATCCCTTTGCACCCAGGCTCGCGCCCTGGCGAGGGAACAGGCTGACCGGGGTGCCGCTGAAACAGGTGCAGATGGTTGGCCACCTGTCACGCGGCGATGCGCACGAGGCGTTGGTCGTGGTTGCCGGCACCCTGTATCGCCTGCGCACAGGTGACCGGGTGGGGCGCGACAATGGCGTGGTGGTGCAGGTCACCCCAGGCCAGGTCGAAGTGCAAGAACGGCTTTTCATGACGGGGGTGTGGCACCCGCGCACTGCCTTCCTTTCTCTGCAGCGACGTACGGGCAAGGAGGCCCCGGTTCAGGATGAAAACATTGAGCAAATGGCTGCTGACGTTACTGCTGCCGCTCCAGGCGGCGGCAGCGTCGACCTATCAGGGTGAGGCCTTGTCGCTGAACTTTCAGGATGTGGAAGTGCGGGCCGTTTTGCAGGTGCTGGCTGATTACGCCGGTATCAATCTGGTGGCCAGCGATGCCGTGCAGGGCAATGTCACCTTGCGGCTGCAGGATGTGCCCTGGGATCAGGCGCTGGACCTGGTGCTGCGCAGCAAAGGGCTGGGGCGACGCAAAGATGGCAATGTGCTGCTGGTCGCGCCCCTGTCGGAACTCAGCTCGGCACCGCAGGGGGCGCCCGGCGGCCTCGGGCTGGAGGCGCAGTGGCAGCCCATGCAGCGCGAACTGTTGCCTGTGCATCATGCCAAGGCCGCCGACCTGGCGGATTTGCTGCTGGCCAGCCTGGCCGACGACGGCATTCTCAGTGGCCGAGGCAGCCTGAGTGTGGATGCCCGCACCAACACGCTGGTGGTGCATCAACCCGCTGATCGCCTGGCCGAGGTGCGAGCGTTGGTGGCCCAGCTGGATGTGCCGGTGCGTCAGGTGGCCATCGAAGCACGCATCGTCGAGGCCAATGTCGGTTATGAGAAGGGCCTGGGTGTGCGTTGGGGCGGGCGCCTATACAGTGAGGCACCGCGGCTGGGCAAGGAGTTGTTCGTCGACCTTGGCGTGGAGCGGGCCGGCAGCAGCCTGGGGCTGGGCCTGCTGCGCGGTGGGGTGCTGCTTGACCTCGAACTCAGCGCCATGGAGAAGAGCGGCAAGGGCGAGATCATCTCGCAGCCCAAGGTGGTGACCGCCGACAAGGAAACTGCCCGCATCCTCAAGGGCACCGAGGTGCCCTACCAGCAATCCAGCAAGAGCGGCGCCACCTCGGTTGCGTTTCGCGAGGCGTCCCTGTCGCTGGAAGTGACCCCGCAGATCACCCCGGACAACCAGGTCATCATGACGGTGAAGGTGACCAAGGACGAGCCGGATTACGTCAATGCCTTGAACGACATTCCGCCCATTCGTAAAAACGAGGTCAATGCCAAGGTGCGCGTGGCAGATGGGGACACCATCGTGATCGGCGGTGTGTACTCCACCTCGCAAAACAATATGGTCGACAAGGTGCCATTTTTGGGCGATCTGCCGTATGTTGGGCGGCTGTTTCGACGCGATGTATTACAAGAGAAAAAATCCGAGCTGCTGGTCTTCCTGACTCCGCGTATCATGAGTGACCAGGCGATTGCTGTGAGTCGTTGATTCTGTGCGAAATTTGATACTTGTGGGGCCCATGGGTGCTGGCAAAAGCACCATCGGGCGCCTATTGGCCAAAGAGCTGCGCCTGCTGTTCAAGGATTCCGACAAGGAAATCGAACTGCGATGCGGCGCCAACATCCCGTGGATCTTCGACAAGGAAGGGGAGCCGGGCTTCCGTGACCGCGAGCAGGCCATGCTCGCCGAACTGTGCGAACTCGACGGCGTGGTGGTTGCCACCGGCGGCGGCGCGGTGATGCGTGAAGCCAACCGCCTTGCCCTGCACCAGGGCGGGCGGGTCATCTACCTGCATGCCTCGGTCGAGCAGCAGGTCGGGCGCACCGCCCGCGACCGCAACCGCCCCCTGCTGCGCACTGCGAACCCCGAAGCCACCCTGCGCACCTTGCTCGAAACCCGTGACCCGCTCTACCGGGAGATCGCGGACCTTGTGGTGGAAACCGACGAACGGCCGCCGCGCATGGTGGTAATCGACATTCTCGAGCGCCTGCAGCAGTTGCCCCCCCGTTAACCCGGGACTATTCTCGGCCTCCTGCGTCGAGCGAGGTCAAACGTTACCGCGTGGCTTGCCCGAACGGCGCCGCGCCCAAGATCATTGTGGGGATACATGCAGACACTGAAGGTCGACCTGGGCGAGCGTAGCTACCCGATCTACATTGGCGAAGGCCTGCTGGACCAGCCCGAGCTGCTGGCGCCGCACATCGCCGGGCGGCAGGTGGCCATTGTCTCCAACGAGACCGTTGCCCCTCTGTACCTCGAACGCCTCACCCGTACCCTGGGTGCCTACACTGTGCTGCCGGTGGTGCTGCCCGATGGCGAGGCGCACAAGAACTGGCAAACCCTGCAACTGATCTTCGACGGCCTGCTGACGGCACGGCACGACCGCCGCACCACCGTGATCGCCCTGGGCGGCGGCGTGATCGGCGACATGGCCGGCTTTGCCGCTGCGTGCTACCAGCGCGGCGTTGATTTCATCCAGGTCCCCACCACCCTGCTGTCCCAGGTGGATTCCTCGGTTGGCGGCAAGACTGGCATCAACCACCCGCTGGGCAAAAACATGGTCGGCGCGTTCTACCAGCCCAATGCGGTGCTGATCGATACCACCAGCCTGAGCACCCTGCCAGCACGCGAGCTGTCCGCCGGCCTGGCCGAAGTGATCAAGTACGGCCTGATCTGCGACAAGCCCTTCCTGGAATGGCTCGAAGACAATATGCAGGCGCTGCGTGGCCTTGACCCGGCAGCGCTCACCCAGGCCATCAGCCGCTCCTGTGCAGCCAAGGCCGCGGTGGTGGGGGCGGATGAGCGCGAGTCAGGCGTGCGCGCCACCCTGAACCTGGGCCACACCTTCGGGCATGCCATCGAGACCCACATGGGCTACGGTGTGTGGCTGCATGGTGAAGCGGTTTCGGCGGGTACGGTAATGGCCCTGGAAATGTCCATGCGCCTTGGCTGGATCACCCAGGCCGAACGTGATCGCGGCATCCGCCTGTTGCGCGATGCAGGTTTGCCGGTGGTGCCACCACAGGAAATGACCCCGGCGCATTTCATGGAGCACATGGCGGTCGACAAGAAGGTGCTGGACGGTCGTCTGCGTCTGGTGCTGCTGCGCCAGATGGGCGAGGCCGTCGTCACCGACGACTATCCTAAAGAGATTCTTCAGGCCACCTTGTCCGCGGATTACCGCGCGATCGTGGCCCAGCTTTGAGGTTGTGACAGCGCAATGACCAGTTTGCATGCCGATGAGGCCTTTCTCGACCATTACCAGTTGAGCCACGACCCGTTTGCACCCCGTGTGCCCGGTTTCAAATTCTTCCCTGCCCAGCGCAAGCCGGTGTTGGGCCAACTGCACCATCTGGCCCGTTACAGCCAGCTGATGCTGGTGGTCAGCGGGCCGTTGGGCAGCGGCAAGACACTGCTGCGCCAGGCCTTGGTGGCCAGCACCAACAAGCAGTCGGTGCAAAGCGTCGTGGTGTCTGCCCGCAGTGCCGGCGATGCCGCCAGCGTGCTGGCGCACATCGCCCAGGACCTGGGCGTTGCCCAGCCCGAAGTGCAGGCCATCCTGTCCAAGGTCGTGCAGCTGGCACTGACCGGCCAGGAGGTTTACCTGCTGGTGGACGATGCGGAACAACTTGGCGAGTCGGCACTCCAAGCGTTGCTGGAGTTGGCAGCAGGCGTGCCGGAAGGCCGCCCGCATGTGTTCCTGTTCGGTGAGCCGTCGCTGATTGCAGGGCTGGACGAACTCGAGATCGAGGAAGAACGTTTCCACATCATCGAGCTTGCCCCCTACAGTGAAGAGGAAACCCGCGAATACCTGGAGCAGCGCCTGGACGGTGCTGGCCGGGGCATCGAGGTGTTCAGCCGTGAGCAGATTGCCGACATCCATGAAAATTCCGACGGTTGGCCTGGCAACATCAACCAGGTCGCCCGTGACACGTTGATCGAAGCCATGATCGCCAGCCGCTCTACGGTCAAGCGACCATCCATGGGGTTCAAAATGCCGAAGAAACATGTGCTCGCGCTGTCTGCTGTGGTCGTTGTCGCCGTCGCGGCTGCCGTGTTGATGCCCAGAAAGGGTGACAAGGCCCCTGCCGAAGCGCCTGCGGCCCAGGCGCAGCTGCCGCTGGGCGATGGCAAGGGTGCGGCTATCGAATTCTCGGGCTCCTCGCAGCCCACGCCATTGCCGCTGGTAGGGCAGTCGCAACCGGTGATGCGCGAACCCCTGGCCCAGGCCGCTGGCATGGGTGAGGGTGAAGAGGGCAGCCCTGCCGGTGACACCGCACTGCAGCCAGGCAACCCACCGCCTACCGTGACCACCATCGCGCCACCCCAGGGCGTGGCGGCGGGCCCTGCGCCAACGCCCGCCCAGCCGGTGCAGCAGGCGGCGGCGCCCAAGCCTGCCGCCACCCAGCAGGCCAAGCCTGCTGCACAGGCCAAGGCCGAGCCTGCACCTACCCAGGTTGCCGTTGCCAAGCCAGCACCCAAAGCGGTCGAGAAACCGGCTGCCGGTGGCAGTGGCAATGGTGGCTGGTACACCGGGCAGAAGCCGGGTAACTACGTGGTGCAAATCCTGGGCACCAGCTCCGAGGCGTCTGCCCAGGCCTTCGTCAAGGCGCAGGGTGGCGAGTACCGCTACTTCAAGAAAACCTTGCAGGGCAAGCCGCTCTACGTGGTCACTTATGGCAGCTTTGCCAACCGTGATGCGGCCGTTGCGGCCATCAAGAACTTGCCAGCGAAGGTCCAGGCTGGTAAACCTTGGCCACGTACCGTCGCCAGCGTCCAACAAGAGCTGGCCTCGGCCCGCTGATACCTTCCGGGCGGCATCACCCCGCCGCCCAGTAGCCAAGCGAATTCTAGCGTTCGACTAGCCTGCTGCGCCCAAGCGCGGCAGGCTTTTCTGTCCCGGACTGCCGGCCACAAGCCTACGTTGCAGTCATGGCTGAAACGCTTCAGACTCAAGTCATGCCGCTACCACGGCAGTTGACGCAAAAACATTCAAAATTGCGACATAAATTTTCAATGGTGAGACATGAAAATTTGTGGGCGCGACTGTCGCTGTGCAACAATGGTTTTCCATGGCCACCGCAAAAAGCTGGCATTTGATCGGCGTGGATGGTAAGTGGTTGTTAAAAAAGAGATTTGCCTCCGTTGAGGGGTGAACCTGGTGAGAAAGTGTCTATGAAAACAGGTCTGTACCATCCCGAAGAATTCAAGGACAACTGTGGTTTTGGCCTGATAGCCCATATGACGGGCGAACCCAGCCACCACCTTCTGCAAACCGCCATGCAGGCGCTCACATGCATGACCCACCGTGGCGGTATCAACGCTGACGGCAAGACCGGTGACGGTTGTGGTCTGCTCATGCAGAAGCCCGACCAGTTCCTGCGCGCCGTGGCCCAGGAGCATTTTGCCGCCGAGCTGCCAAGGCAGTACGCCGTGGGCATGGTGTTCTTCAACCAGGACCCGGTCAAAGCCGAAGCTGCCCGCGCCAACATGGACCGCGAAATCATCGCGGCTGGCCTCAACCTGGTCGGCTGGCGCAAGGTGCCGATCGATACCAGCGTGCTCGGCCGCCTGGCCCTGGAGCGTCTGCCGCAGATCGAGCAGGTGTTCATCGGCGGCGAAGGCCTGAGTGACCAGGAATTCGCCATCAAGCTGTTCAGCGCACGTCGCCGTTCGTCGGTGGCCAACGCCCACGACGCCGACCACTACATCTGCAGCTTTTCGCACAAGACCATCATCTACAAGGGCTTGATGATGCCGCGCGATCTGGCGGCCTTCTACCCGGACCTCGGTGATGAGCGCCTGCAGACCGCCATTTGTGTGTTCCACCAGCGCTTCTCCACCAACACCTTGCCCAAGTGGCCGCTGGCGCAGCCGTTCCGCTTCCTTGCCCACAACGGTGAAATCAACACCATCACCGGTAACCGCAACTGGGCGATGGCACGCCGTACCAAGTTCGCCAATGACCAGATCCCCGACCTCGATGAGCTCGGCCCGCTGGTCAACCGCGTGGGCTCCGACTCTTCCAGCATGGACAACATGCTCGAACTGATGGTGACCGGCGGTATCGACCTGTTCCGTGGCGTGCGCATGCTGGTACCGCCAGCCTGGCAGAACGTCGAGACCATGGACGCCGACCTGCGCGCCTTCTACGAATACAACTCCATGCACATGGAGCCGTGGGATGGCCCGGCCGGTATCGTCATGACCGAAGGCCGCCACGCGGTGTGCCTGCTCGACCGCAACGGCCTGCGCCCGGCGCGTTGGGTCACCACCACCAACGGCTACATCACCATCGCCTCTGAAATCGGCGTATGGGGCTATCAGCCGGATGAAGTGCTGGCAAAAGGCCGTGTGGGCCCGGGCCAGATCCTGGCCGTGGACACCGAAACCGGTCAGATTCTCGACACCGACGCCATCGATGACCGCCTCAAGTCCCGTCACCCCTACAAGCGCTGGCTGCGTCAGCACGCTACGCGCATCCAGGCGACGCTGACCGACGACCAGGGCGTGGCCAGCTACGACGCTGACCAGCTCAAGCAGTTCATGAAGATGTTCCAGGTTACCTTCGAGGAGCGCGACCAGGTACTGCGCCCGCTGGGTGAACAAGGCCAGGAAGCGGTCGGTTCGATGGGGGATGACACCCCCATGGCGGTGCTGTCGCAACGGGTGCGTTCGCCGTATGACTTCTTCCGCCAGCAGTTTGCCCAGGTTACCAACCCGCCGATCGACCCGCTGCGCGAAGCGATCGTGATGTCGCTGGAAATCTGTCTGGGTGCCGAGCGCAACATCTTCCAGGAATCCCCCGAGCATGCCTCGCGGGTGATTCTCAGCTCGCCGGTGGTGTCGCCTGCCAAATGGCGCTCGCTGATGAGCCTGGAGCGTGAAGGCTTCGAGCGCCAGCTGATCGACCTGAACTATGAAGAAAGCGTCGGCCTGGAAGCGGCCATTCGCAACATCGCCGACCAGGCTGAAGAGGCCGTGCGGGCTGGCAAGACCCAGCTGGTACTGAGCGACCGCCACATCGCACCCGGCAAGCTGCCGGTGCATGCGTCGCTGGCCGTGGGCGCTGTGCACCACCGCCTGACCGACAAGGGCCTGCGTTGCGACAGCAACATCCTGGTGGAAACCGCCACCGCCCGGGACCCCCACCACTTCGCAGTGCTGCTGGGCTTCGGCGCCTCGGCGGTGTACCCGTACCTGGCTTACGAAGTGCTGGCCGACCTGATCCGCACTGGCGAAGTGCTGGGCGACCTGGACGAAGTGTTCAAGTACTACCGCAAGGGCATCTCCAAGGGCCTGCTGAAGATCCTGTCGAAGATGGGGATCTCCACCATCGCCTCCTACCGGGGTGCGCAGCTGTTCGAAGCCATCGGCCTGTCCGAAGAAGTGGTCGGCCTGAGCTTCAAGGGCGTTTCCAGCCGCATCAAGGGTGCGCGCTTCCAGGACCTGGAAAGCGACCAGAAGCTGCTGGCCGCCGAAGCCTGGAGTGCGCGCAAGCCGATCCAGCAAGGTGGCTTGCTGAAGTTCGTCCACGGCGGCGAGTACCACGCCTACAACCCGGACGTGGTCAACACCCTGCAAGCCGCCGTGCAGCAGGGCGATTACGCCAAGTTCAAGGAATACACCTCGCTGGTCGACCAGCGCCCGGTGTCGATGATCCGCGACCTGTTGAAAGTGAAGGTGGCCGACCAGCCACTGGCGCTGGACCAGATCGAACCGCTGGACGCCATCCTCAAGCGCTTCGACTCGGCGGGTATCTCGCTGGGTGCACTGTCGCCTGAGGCCCACGAAGCACTGGCCGAAGCCATGAACCGCCTGGGTGCGCGTTCCAACTCCGGTGAGGGCGGCGAAGACCCGTCGCGCTACGGCACCATCCGCAGTTCCAAGATCAAGCAGGTGGCTACCGGCCGTTTCGGCGTTACGCCCGAATACCTGGTCAACGCCGAAGTGCTGCAAATCAAGGTCGCCCAGGGCGCCAAGCCCGGCGAGGGTGGCCAGCTGCCCGGTGGCAAGGTCAATGGCCTGATCGCCCGCCTGCGTTACGCGGTGCCGGGGGTGACGCTGATTTCGCCACCGCCGCACCACGATATCTACTCTATCGAAGACCTGGCCCAGCTGATCTATGACCTCAAGCAGGTCAACCCGCAGGCGCTGGTGTCGGTGAAGCTGGTGGCTGAAGCAGGCGTAGGCACCATTGCTGCCGGCGTGGCCAAGGCCTATGCCGACCTCATTACCATTTCCGGTTATGACGGTGGCACCGGCGCCTCGCCGCTGACGTCGATCAAGTACGCTGGCGCCCCGTGGGAACTGGGCCTTGCAGAAACCCACCAGACCCTGCGCGGCAACGACCTGCGCGGCAAGGTGCGGGTGCAGACCGACGGCGGCCTCAAGACCGGCCTGGACGTGATCAAGGCGGCAATCCTGGGGGCCGAGAGCTTCGGCTTTGGTACCGCCCCGATGATTGCCCTGGGTTGCAAGTACCTGCGCATCTGCCACCTGAACAACTGCGCTACCGGCGTGGCCACCCAGAACGACAAGTTGCGCAAGGACCATTACATCGGCACCGTCGACATGGTGGTCAACTTCTTCACCTTCGTCGCTGAAGAAACCCGTGAGTGGCTGGCCAAGCTGGGCGTACGCAGCCTGGGTGAGCTGATCGGCCGCACCGACCTGCTCGATGTGCTGCCGGGCGACACCGAGCGCCAGCAGTACCTCGACCTGACGCCGCTGCTGGGCAGCTCGCACATCCCGGCAGACAAGCCGCAGTTCTGCGAAGTCGACCGCAACCCACCCTTCGACCAGGGCGAGCTGGCCGAGAAGATGGTCGAGATGGCCATGCCGGCCATCCGCGACCAGGCCGGCGGCGAATTCAGCCTGGACATCTGCAACTGCGACCGCTCCATCGGTGCGCGGGTATCGGGCGAGATTGCCCGGCTGCATGGCAACCAGGGCATGGCCAGCGCGCCGATCACGTTCCGCTTCAACGGTACCGCCGGCCAGAGCTTCGGCGTATGGAACGCCGGTGGCCTGAACCTGTACCTTCAGGGCGACGCCAACGACTATGTGGGCAAGGGCATGACGGGTGGCAAGTTGACCATCGTGCCGCCAGCCGGCAGCCCGTTCAAAACCCAGCACAGCGCCATCGTCGGCAACACCTGCCTGTACGGTGCCACTGGCGGCAAGTTGTTCGCTGCCGGTACTGCAGGCGAGCGCTTCGCTGTACGCAACTCCGGCGCCCATGCCGTTGTCGAGGGCACCGGCGATCACTGCTGTGAATACATGACCGGTGGCTTTGTCTGCGTGCTGGGCAAGACCGGTTACAACTTCGGTTCTGGCATGACGGGCGGCTTCGCCTACGTGCTCGACATGGACAACAGCTTTGTCGACAAGCTCAACCACGAGCTGGTGGAAATCCAGCGCATCAGTGGTGAAGCGATGGAGGCTTACCGCAGCCACCTGGCGCGGGTCCTTGCCGAGTATGTGGATGAAACCGACAGTGAGTGGGGGCGCGAGCTCTCCGAGAACCTGGACGACTACGTGCGGCGCTTCTGGCTGGTCAAGCCCAAGGCCGCCAACCTGAAGCAGTTGCTGTCCAGCACCCGGGCCAACCCGCAGTAATACAGCTGCAAGTAGGCAAGCCCCACGCTGCAGGTAGAAGCAGTACGGGGCTTGCCAGACTTACGTGATCGTCTTGTGGCTTGCAGCTAAATGCTTGCAGCTGCTGTTAAGAGGTTTTTGAAAATGGCTGAACGTCTGAATAACGACTTCCAGTTCATCGAGGTGGGCCGCAAGGACCCGAAGAAAAAGCTGCTGCGCCAGCGCAAGAAGGAGTTCGTGGAAATCTACGAACCGTTCAAGCCGCAGCAGTCTGTGGAACAGGCGCACCGCTGCCTGGGCTGTGGTAACCCGTACTGCGAATGGAAGTGCCCGGTGCACAACTTCATCCCCAACTGGTTGAAGCTGGTGTCCGAAGGCAACATCCTGGCGGCGGCGGAATTGTCGCACCAGACCAACACCCTGCCGGAAGTGTGCGGGCGGGTGTGCCCACAGGACCGCCTGTGTGAAGGTGCCTGCACGCTGAACGACGGCTTTGGCGCGGTGACCATCGGTTCGGTGGAGAAGTACATCACCGATACCGCCTTCGCCATGGGCTGGCGCCCGGACATGTCCAAGGTCAAACCCACCGGCAAGCGCGTTGCCATCATCGGCGCCGGCCCGGCAGGCCTTGGCTGTGCCGACGTGCTGGTGCGCGCCGGCGTAACCCCGGTGGTGTTCGACCGCAACCCGGAAATCGGCGGCCTGCTGACCTTCGGCATCCCCGAATTCAAGCTGGAAAAAACCGTGCTCAGCAACCGCCGTGAAGTGTTCACCGGCATGGGCATCGAGTTCCGCCTGAACACCGAGGTGGGCAAGGATGTAACCCTTGAGCAACTGCTGGCCGAGTACGATGCAGTGTTCATGGGCATGGGCACCTACACCTACATGAAGGGGGGCTTCCCCGGCGAGGACCTGCCAGGGGTGCACGATGCCCTGGACTTCCTGATCGCCAACGTCAACCGCAACCTGGGCTTCGAGAAGTCGCCGGAAGATTTCGTCGACATGCAGGGCAAGCGGGTGGTGGTGCTCGGTGGTGGTGACACCGCCATGGACTGCAACCGCACCTCCATTCGCCAGGGCGCCAAGGCCGTGACCTGTGCCTATCGCCGTGACGAAGCCAACATGCCCGGTTCGCGCAAGGAAGTTAAGAACGCCAAGGAAGAGGGCGTGAAGTTCCTGTACAACCGCCAGCCCATTGCGATCGTGGGTGAGGACAAGGTCGAAGGCGTGAAAGTGGTGGAAACCCGCCTGGGTGAGCCCGACGCCCGTGGCCGCCGCAGCCCGGAGCCAATCCCGGGTTCTGAAGAGATCCTGCCGGCCGATGCCGTGGTCATCGCCTTCGGCTTCCGCCCAAGCCCGGCACCCTGGTTCGAACAGCACGGCATCCAACTGGACAGCCAGGGCCGTGTGGTAGCGCCGGAGCAGGGCAAGTTCAAGCACCAGACCAGCAACCCGAAGGTGTTTGCCGGCGGCGACATGGTGCGCGGGTCCGACCTGGTAGTGACCGCCATTTTCGAAGGGCGCACCGCTGCCGAAGGCATCCTGGACTTCCTGGAAGTGTGAGGTCGGCTGCCGGCTCCTGCAAGGTACGCGGTATCTGCAGGGGCCGGCTTTGTACGCGACACGGTTTGACCCAACGCATCCAATAGACAAAACGCATGGTCTCAGCCGTGCCTTTTGTGCTGGTGTCTGAGAAAATGCCCCCACTTTTTTTCCGGATGCCGACATGACTGCCCTGAAGAACGATCGTTTCCTGCGTGCACTGCTCAAGCAACCCGTAGACGTCACCCCGGTGTGGATGATGCGCCAGGCCGGCCGCTACCTCCCGGAATATCGCGCCAGCCGTGCCAAGGCCGGTGACTTCATGAGCCTGTGCAAAAACCCGCAGTTCGCCTGCGAGGTCACCCTGCAGCCACTGGACCGCTACCCGCTGGACGCCGCGATCCTGTTCTCGGACATCCTTACCATCCCTGATGCCATGGGCCTTGGCCTGTACTTCGAAACCGGCGAAGGCCCGCGTTTCAGAAAGGTGGTCAGCACCCCGGCCGACATCGAGGCACTGCCCGTGCCCGATGCCCAGAAAGACCTGGGCTACGTGATGGACGCCGTCAGCACCATCCGCCGCGAGCTCAATGGCCGGGTACCGCTGATCGGCTTCTCAGGCAGCCCGTGGACGCTGGCCACATACATGGTCGAAGGCGGCTCGTCCAAGGACTTCCGCAAGACCAAGGCCATGGCCTACGACAACCCCCAAGCGCTGCACCTGTTGCTGGACAAGCTGGCCCAATCGGTCACCACCTACCTCAATGGCCAGATCCTGGCCGGCGCACAGGCGGTGCAGATCTTCGACACCTGGGGTGGCAACCTGTCGGCTGCGGCGTACCAGGAGTTTTCCCTGGCCTACATGCGCAAGATCGTCAGTGGCCTGATTCGCGAGCACGAAGGGCGCAAGGTGCCGGTCATCCTGTTCACCAAGAACGGCGGCCTGTGGCTCGAAAGCATTGCCGAAGCGGGTGCCGATGCACTGGGCCTGGACTGGACCTGCGATATCGGCGATGCGCGCCGCCGTGTGGGTAACCAGGTGGCCCTGCAAGGCAACATGGACCCGACCGTGCTGTACGCCCGGCCCGAAGCCATCCGCAAAGAAGTGGCGCGTATTCTGGCCAGCTACGGCCAGGGCAGTGGCCACGTGTTCAACCTGGGCCATGGCATTACCCCGGAAGTCGACCCGGAGCATGCCGGTGTGTTCATCAACGCCGTGCACGAACTGTCAGCGCAGTACCATCAGTAAAGGCCAGCTTGCGGGCATGCCCGCGAGCCCCTACGCCGCCTTTGGCGGTAGCTTGCTCAGGTGCAACGCCACCAGCAGCGCTACCGCCAGCAGGCTGCCGATGAACAACCCGATGCCGTTCCAGCCCCACTGGTGCCAGAACACCCCGCCTGCCGTCCCGGCCACGCTCGACCCCGCGTAGTAGCAGAACAGATACAGCGATGATGCCTGCCCCTTGGCCCGCAAGGCGCGGCGGCCGATCCAGCTGCTGGCCACCGAGTGTGCCCCGAAGAAGCCGAAGGTGAACACCAGCATGCCTATGATCACCATCAACAATGGGCTGGTCAGGGTCATCAGCATGCCCCCCGCCATGACCACGATACTCGCCCAGAACACCTTGCGCCGGCCCAGCTTGTCGGCCAGTGCGCCCACCTGCGCCGAGCTGTAGATACCCGACAGGTACACCACCGACAGCAGCCCCACCAGCGCCTGGTTCATGTGGTAGGGCTCCGCCAGCAGGCGATAGCCAATGTAGTTGAACAGGGTGACGAAGGCGCCCATCAGCAGGAACGCTTCGAGGAACAGCCAAGGCAGCCCGGCATCCTTGAAATGCACCACGAAGCCGTCCAGCAGGCTGCGCGGGTTCATGGCCTGGGGGCGGAAGTTGCGCGACTCGGGCAGCACTCTCCAGAACACCACCGCCGCCAGCAATGCCAGGCCACCCACCGTGAGCATCGCCGTGTGCCAGCTGACGAAGTCGATCAGCACGCCGGTAATCAGCCGGCCGCTCATGCCGCCAATGGCATTGCCGCCGATGTACAGGCCCATGGCCAGGCCGATGTGCTGCGGGTGAATCTCCTCGCTCAGGTAGGTCATTGCCACCGCTGCCAGGCCGCTCAGGGACAGCCCGACCAGTGCGCGGGTGGCCAGCACCAGCTCCCAGCTCGGCATCACGGCGCTGGCGATGGTGCACAGCGCCGCGCACACCAGCGCGAACACCATCACCGGCTTGCGCCCAATGCGGTCGGAGACGGGGCCGGTTATCAACAACCCGAACGCCAGCATGCCGGTAGCGACCGACAGCACCAGGCTGCTCTGCGCGGCATTGATGGCAAATTCCTTCGACAACAGCGGCATCATCGGCTGCACGCAGTACAACAGGGCAAAGGTGGCAAAGCCGCCACTAAACAGCGCCAGCACGGTTTTCATGAAGGCTGGCGTGCCTTTCTCGATCCACAGGTCGTTGATGGAGGCAGTCTCAGGTTCAGCAGGCAAGGGAACAGCGGCGGTTTTCACTGGCGGGTACCTCAGGCGCGATGGAAAAAAGCATATAGCTGCCTAATGATTAGATCCAATATATTGTTCGACCTATTTAAGACGTTTCACGACCTGTTGGAGCCTGCCCATGGAGCTGCGTCACCTGCGCTATTTCGTTGCCGTTGCCGAAGAATTGCACTTTGGCCGCGCAGCCCAGCAGCTGGGCATTTCACAGCCGCCCCTGAGCCAGCAGATCCAGGCGCTGGAGCAGGAACTGGGCGCCAGGTTGTTCGAGCGTACCAACCGTCGGGTGGAACTCAGCGAGGCCGGGCGGCTGTTTCTGGAGGAGGCCCGGCTGGTACTGGCCCAGGTCGAGAAGGCGGCCGATGTGGCCAGGCGTGCCCAGTTGGGGGAGCTGGGCGAGATGAAGATCGGCTTTACGTCCTCTGCGCCCTTCACGTCGAAGATCCCCCAGGCGATCCATGCCTTCCGCCAGCGCTTTCCGGCAGTGCACCTGAACCTCAAGGAAATGAGCAGCCGCGAAGTCGCCGAAGGGGTGTTCGATGAGTCCATCGAAGTGGGCCTGATGCGGCCGATGCCGCTGCCCCAGGGGCTGGTTGCCACGGAGCTGTTCCGCGAGCCACTGGTGGCGGTGATCAATGCCTCGCATGCGCTGGCTCAGGCCACGGAGCAAGGCGTGCATCTGGCAGCGCTGGCCCAGGAGCCTTTTGTGTTCTTCCCGCGCAGCTATGGCAGTGGTTTGTATGCCCAACTGCTGAGCCTGGCGCGTCAGGCAGGCTTCAGCCCGCACTTTGCACAAGAGGCAGGGGAGGCGATGACGATCATCGGGCTGGTGTCGGCGGGGCTCGGGGTGTCGGTGCTGCCGGCTTCTTACCAGCGTATGCGCATCGAGGGCGTGGTGTACCGCACGTTACTGGATACCGAAGCCACGTCTGCCGTGTGGCTGGTACAGCGCCAGTGCCAGAAGTCGGCGATGGCCACAGCCTTCGCCGAACTGCTGACCGGGCAGGTTCAGGCCTGACGCCAGCCTGCCCCGGTTGCGCCTGGGTATCAGTCTACGCGGGCCAGGTCGCCCTTGATGGCAACACCGGCGATGACCGCGCCGGCATGGCACTCGTAGGTGGCCGGGTCTTTGCGCTCGTTGCGCTTGTAGTAGCTGACGATGTTGGTCACGGCATTGGCGTTGGCCTTGCGCGCAGCGTCCTGCATGGTCAGCAGGGCCGACTGTAGGGCCCATTCGCAGGCCACTTCGTCACTCTTGTTGAAGGCGTTGGTCTTCTTGTTGGTCACGGCATTGGGGCTGACCACCTTGACCTTGCCGCGTGGCTGCACGCCCGCCAGGTAGAACTTGACCGAGCCATCGAGCTTTTTCTCGGCAAGCATTTGCTGCACTACCTTGTCGAAGGGCAGGAACAGCGCGGTATCACGGGCCTGGCTCAGGCCTGGCAGTGCAGCCAGCAGCAGGGCAGTGGCGGCGGTAAGGGTCTTCAAGCGCATCGGTTCTTCCTTGGTCGGTGGTTAGGGGGTAACGCTGCTTTGTTGCAACAGGCTCTGGCTGCTCACTGTGTTGAGCTCACGCACGATGCTGCGGTCCAGGTTGTAGACCCAGCGGTTGTAGTTGCGGTGGATCTTGCCGTCCTTGTACCCCAGCTCGCGGCTGTCGCGGTAGGCGATGCGGAACTGGCTGGCGCTGTAGTGGATATCCACGGCAGCGAAGAAGGTGTTGCGCACGGTGATGTCGGCCTGGATCACGCTCGGGTTTACCGAGCGAGCCGTCCAGCCGCGGTCGGCAACGGCCTTCAGAATGGCCTGTTGCACCTGCTGTTGGGTGTAGGGTGTCGCGGAGGCCAGCTGTTCAGCCGGGTTCAGCACCGGCTTCGACGTACAGCCAGCCAAGCCGGTCAGTACAAGGCCCAGGGCCGCTGCGCGGATCAGAGGGGACATTCCATGCTCTCCAGGTTTGGGGTTACGGCCAGCGGCGGAAGATCAACGACGTGTTGACCCCACCGAAAGCAAAATTGTTGTTCATCACGAACTGGTGGTTCATGGTGCGGAACTCGCCACGCAGGTAGTCCAGTTCGCCACAGCGCGGGTCTACTTCGTCCAGGTTCAAGGTGTGCACGTAGCGGTCACTGTTCATCATCTCGATGCTGAACCACGACTCCAGTGCCCCGCACGCCCCGAGCGTGTGGCCAAGGAAGCTCTTCTGCGAACTGATGGGCATGTGGGTGCCGAACAGGCTGCTGGTCGCCAGGGTCTCAGCGATGTCGCCCTGCTCGGTGGCGGTACCGTGGCCATTCACATAGCCGATTGCTGCGGGTGCCAGGCCGGCATCCTCCAGCGCCAGCTCCATGGCGCGGCGCATGGTCGTCTGCTCCGGGCGGGTGGTGTGCTGGCCATCGGCGTTGCTGCCAAAACCGACGATTTCGGCGTGTATCCTGGCCCCGCGGGCGCGGGCGTGTTCAAGTTCTTCAAGCACCAGCATGCCGCCGCCCTCGCCAATCACCAGGCCATCACGGCGGCAGTCATAGGGGCGTGGGCTAAGGTGCGGGGTGTCGTTCATCAGGCTGGTGGCGTACAGCGCATCGAACACCATCGCCTCAGTGGGGCACAGCTCTTCGGCGCCCCCCGCCAGCATCATCGGCAGGCGCCCGTACTTGATTGCCTCATAGGCGTAGCCGATGCCCTGGCTGCCGCTGGTGCAGGCACTGGAGGTGGGGATCAGGCGCCCGGTGAGGCCGAAGAAGATGCTGATATTGGCGGCGGTGGTGTGCGGCATCATGCGCACGTAGGAATTGGCGTTGAGGCCGTCGGCCACCGAGTTGAGCAGCATGTTGCCGAACGCCTTGATCTCGTCCGTGCTGCCGGTGGACGAGCCGCAGGCCACCCCCATGCGCCCATCGCGAATGCTCGGGTCATCCAGCAGGCCTGCATCGGCCAGTGCCCGCTCGGCCGCGGCCACCGCCAGGCGTGATACCCGGCCCATGCTGCGCAGTTGCTTGCGGGTCCAGTGGGCGGGCACCTTGAAATCATCGACGGGGCCGGCCAGCCGCGTGTTCATTTCTTCGAAGCGGTCCCATTCGTCCATGCGCCGGATGCCACTGCGCTGGCTGGCGAAATGCCCGGCGATGGTCGCCCAGTCGCTGCCCAGCGAGGTGATGCCGGCCATGCCGGTGACGACAACCCGGCGCATCAGCACAACCCCCCATTCACGGCCAGCACCTGGCGGGTGATGTAGGCAGCCTCCGCCGACATCAGGAAGTTGACTGCACCGGCCACTTCTTCAGCGGTGCCCATGCGCCCGGCAGGGATCATCTTCATCAGCTCGTCCACAGGCACGTGCTCGTCGAGCATGGCCGTGTCGATCAGCCCAGGGGCCACGCAATTGACGGTGATGCGGCGTTTGCCCAGCTCGATCGCCAGCGCCTTCGCCGCGCCGATCAGCCCCGCCTTGGAGGCGCTGTAGTTGACCTGGCCACGGTTACCGATCAACCCCGATACCGAGGTGATGCAGACGATGCGCCCGGGTGCCCGACGGCGGATCATTGGCATGGTCAGTGGCTGCAGAACGTTGTAGAAACCGTCCAGGTTGGTGCGCAGCACCTGGTCCCAATCTTCGTCGGTAAGCGCCGGGAAGGCGCCATCGCGGGTCAGCCCGGCGTTGCACACCACGCCGTAATACGCCCCATGCTGCTCCACATCGCTCTCCAGGGCGGCGCGGCAGGCGGCACGGTCGGCAATGTCGAACTGCAGCACCCTTGCCTGTTGGCCCAGGGCCCGCACGTTTTCGGCCACGGCGTCGGCCTCGGCACGGCCACTGCGGCAATGCAGGACCAGGTCGTAACCGGACCGGGCCAGGCGCAGGGCGATGGCGCGGCCAATGCCGCGGCTCGAACCGGTGACCAGAATGGTGTCAGTCATGGGGGGACTCCTCAGGGCCCGCTTCGGCCAGGTAGCTGGCCGCTTGCGGCGGGCGGTACACGTTCAGGCGGGCGCTGGCATGGATGCCGGGGCCGCGCAGGTGGCATTCGAACACGCCCATGCCGTTGTCGTCTTCGAGCGAACGCTGGGCGTGGATGTGCAGTTCGGCGCCGGCGGGGAAGTGCTCGACATCGCATTCGTATTTGCGCGCACCCAGCAGGAAACCCAGTTCGACTGCCTGGCCGTTGCGCCGGGCGCGGCAGCCGGCATAGGCCGCGACGCTCTGGGCCATCAGCTCGATGCCCAGCCACGCCGGCAGGCTGCCGTCGGCGCGGTTGAACAGGCCGCCAGGCTGCACGGTGGTGCGGGTGAAGATCTGCTCCTCATCGCAGCGCTCGATCTGGTCGATCAGGATCATGTCGCCGGCGTGGGGCAGCAGCTCGGCCAGTGGCCAGGGGTTCATGCGGTGTCTCCGAGAATCAGGCTGACATTATTGCCGCCGAAGGCGAACGAGTTGCTCATCAAACGGCGTGGGCCATCAGTACCCAGGCGCTGGCGGCCATCCACCAGGGCCAGGCCCGGCAGCGCCGGGTCGCGCTGCTGGTCCCACACATGCGGTGGCAGCAGGCCCAACGGGTTGTGCTCGCTCAGGCTCAGCCAGCAGAACGCTGCTTCCAGCGCGCCGGCCGCACCCAGCGTGTGGCCGGTCATGGGCTTGCTCGACGAACACGGCACCGTGGCACCGAACAGGGCATGCACGGCCAGGCTTTCCATGGCGTCATTGTGCGCAGTGGCGGTGCCATGCAGGTTCAGGTAGTTGATTTGCGCGGGCGCGAGGCCGGCATTGTCCAGTGCTTTGCCCATGCACTGCAAGGCGCCGGCACCGGTCGGGTCGGGCGCGGATATGTGGTGGGCGTCCGAGCTGGCACCAGCACCTAGCAGTGCCAGGGTGCGGCCTTGCGCGTTGCGCTGGCGCGTCATCAGGAACAGGGCCGCCGCCTCGCCAATGTTGATGCCAGCGCGGTTGGCCGAGAACGGGTTGCAGCGCTGCTCACTGACCGCTTCCAGGGCGCTGAAGCCATTGAGGGTGAGGCTGCACAGGCTGTCGACGCCGCCGCACAGCACGGCGTCGCACACGCCCAGCTGCAGCAGGCGCCGGGCACTGAGCAACGCGCGGGCACTGGAGGTGCAGGCCGTGGAGATGACGTAGGCCGGGCCGCTGAGCTGCAGCCAGTCGGCGAGGAAGTCGGCCGGCGCGCTCAGTGCCTGCTGTGCGTAGTGATAGTCGGCAGGGAACTGCCCGCTGTTCATGAACTGGCCGATGGCGGCACTGCCTTCGGCAATGCCGGACGTACTGGTCCCGAGAATGACGGCAACACGGTGCCCACCATACTGGGCGATCGCCTGGCGGATGGCCGGCTCGATCTGCAGGGCGGCCGCGTACAGCAGCTGGTTGTTGCGGCTGTGCTGCTCGGGCAGCGGTACTGCGGGCAATGCCGCGGCGACCGCACCCACGGGCGGGCAGCGGTCGGGGATCCAGCCTGAAGCGGGCTGCATGCCGGAACAATCGCCGGTGAACAGGCCGGCCGCCACTTCGGCCTGGCCCTGGCCAAGGGCGCAGATCAGGCCTAGGGCATTGAGGTAGGCGGTCATGGTCGGTTCTCGCGAGGCAGGGGGTCGATTACATAACGCAGGCCTTCACCGAGGTTCAAGTCGAAGGCATCCTCGCCCCGATAGGTGACGTGCCAGCGGTCACCCAGCCAACGCTGCCCCGCTTGCTCGCGGGCCTGTGGATAAAGCTGGGCCAGCTGCGCAGGCGGGGTGAGGGCGAACAATACGGCAGCGAACAGCTCCCGGGCTGCCGGGTTGGGCGGCAGCAGCCCATCGGCCTGCCATTGCCGGCCGTCCAGCAGTTGCCGGGCCTGGGGGATGCCCAGCAGGTCGAGCAGCGACCAGCGCAAGCGCTGATGCTCGTCCTGGATCACCAGCAACCAGTCCTGGCGCTGGCCGGCCTGTTCGCGCTGCACATGCAACTGCTGCGGCAGGGTCAGCCCCGGCAGCCGCTCGGGCAGGGGCGGGCGCGCGGCGCAGGCGCTCAGCAGCAGGCACAGCACGCATGCCAGGAAGGCTTTCATGCGGGCTCCAGCGGCTTGCGCGCAACCACGTTGACCAGCGTTTCCTCGCGTTCGCCCACCGGTGGCGGCTTGCGCAGGCCCAGGCGCTCGAGCAGGCCGAAGTCCTTGGCCCGGCTCCACCACAGGTAGGGGTAGGAGACATTGGCAGGGCCAAACTCGAAGCCCTGGCTGCGCAGCATCTGCAGGTAGCCCTCGGCACTCTTCTGCACGTGCATGGGGTGGCGGAAAAACCAGCGGATCACCCAGGTATCGATGTACGCCTCGGTGGACTCGGCGAACAGCAGGTAGCCACCCGGCTTGAGTACTCGGTAAAACTCGGCCAGGGCTTTTTCCTGTTCCACCAGGTGGTGAAAGGTCTGGTGGCAGAACAGCAGGTCGATGCTGGCGTCAGGGTAGGGCAGCTTGGCGCAGTCGCTGCCGCACAGCTCCACATCGATGCCCAGGCGCTGGGCCTCGGCTGCGCTCAGGTCAAGGCTGTGCGGGTCGGCATCGGTGCCCAGCAGGCGAGCGGGCGCAAATACCCGCTGCAGGTGCTTGAACGACCTGCCCTGCCCGCAGCCGGCATCCAGCAGCACTGCGCCCTGGGGCGGTGCACCGTCGAACAGCCGGCGCAGGTCTTCGATGGCCACCCGCAGCACGTGGTGCTGCCAGGTGTGACTGGCGAGAAAACGAAAGCCTATGCGGGTTTCCTCGACATAGGTGTCGCTCAGGAACGGGCGCTCACTCATGCCGGCGCCCTCGCGCACAGTTCGGCCAGGGTGCGCAGCCGGCGCCGGGGTTCGGCCACGAACGGGTTGCGCGTGTCCCAGGCATAGCCAGCCAGGATGGAGCTGATCATGGCGCGGATTTCCGGCGAGCTGCCTGGGTGGTAGATCACATCCTGGAAACTGCCGTCGTACCAGCCTTCGACATAGACACGGAAGGTGTCGACGCCCTGCTGAAGGGGGGCGGCAAACTCGGTCTGCCAGTTCACCGTTTCACCTTGCAGTTGGCGGTGCAGCAGGCCGGCGGCCATGCTCGCCGAGCGCATGGCGATGGTGACCCCGGAGGAGAACACCGGGTCGAGGAATTCGGCGGCGTTGCCGAGCAGGGCATAGCCCTTGCCGTGCAGCGCCTTGACGTTGGCCGAATAGCCCCCGATGGTGCGCGCCGGGGTGTCCCACACTGCATTGGCCAGCACCTTGGACAGGCTCGGCGCCTGTGCCACGAAGTGCTTGAGGCAGGCGTCGAGGTCCTCGGGGGCGTTGGCATAGTGTTCTGCGGCCGCCACCACGCCCAGCGAGGTGCGGCCGTCGCTGAAGGGGATGGTCCAGAACCAGATGTCACGGTGCTCGGGGTGGGTGGTGATGAGGATCTTGTCGCGGTCGAACCCTGGGTGGTCGATACGGTCTTCGATGTGCGTGAACACGGCCCGGCGCACCGGGAAGGCCGACGGTGCCTCGAGGTCCAGCATTCTTGGCAGTACCCGGCCGTAGCCGCTGGCGTCCAGCACGAAGCCGGCCTGCACGGTGTACTCGCTGCCGTCCGGGCGGCGCACGCGCACCTGAGGCTGCTCGCCATTCATGTCGGCGCTGACGATCTCGTGCTCGTAACGTATATCTACGCCCTGGGCTTCGGCCTGGTCGGCCAGCAACTGGTCGAAGCGGGCGCGCTGCACCTGGAAGGTACTGGGTTTACCCTGGGTGAAGGTCTGGCCGAAGTCGAATGCCGTGTATTCGTCGCCCCAGGCGAAGGCGGCGCCATTCTTGTGCTGGAAGCCTGCGGCTTGCAGAGCCTCGAGCATGCCGGCCTCTTCGACGAAATCCAGGCAGTGGGACAGCAGGCTTTCGCCGATTGAAAAACGCGGAAAACGCTGGCGTTCGATGACCAGCACATCGTGCCCCTGGCGCTTGAGCAGGGCCGATGCGATGGCGCCGGAAGGCCCGGCACCGATCACCAGGACTTGGCGTTGTTGTAGGTCAGCGTTTGGCATGCGGGCTCCTTGCCATGGATGGGGCGTTGAGTGGAAGACGGTGCAGGCCGGCCAGCGCCGGCATCAGGGTGGCAACCAGGCTCATCAGCATCAGCGCGAAATACACGGCAGGGCTGATCAGTTGCTGCGACAGCAACAGGTTGAGGAAAACGATTTCGCTGAGGCCGCGAATGTTCAGCAGCAGGCTCTCGCGCCATCTGCTGGCCCCGGGGAATGACGGGGCGGCCCAGCACAGGCCAAGCCAGTTACCCAGCAGCTTGCTGGCGATCGGCAGCGCGACCAGCGCGCACAGTTGCCAGCCGTCCAGGCTGTCGAGGGCGTGGTGTGCATCGATCTGCACCACGCCGTAGGTCAGTATCAACGGCACGGCGAGGCTTTGTTGCACTCGGTGGTTGCAGGTATCGGGCAATGGCAGCGTGGCCGGTATCCTGCGCCAGGCAAGGCAGGCCAGGTAGCCCATGCCGAAGACCAGGGCATTGAGCTTGTAGTGTTCGGCAACGAACAGCAGCACCAGAAACAGCGCCCCATAAGCCTTGGGTGCGCGCAGGCCCAGTGCATGAAGCGGCAGCGGCAGCAAGGCAGCCAGCAACGGCAACGCCAGCGTGCCCGGGTGCAGGCTGCCTTGGCCCAGGCCCAGCAGCAGCCAGCAGGCCACATCGATCAGGATGGCCGCTTGCAGCAACCGCCGGCTGGCGGCAGCGGGGTAATCGATAGCCCGCAGGTACAGGTACAGCACAGGGATTGCGGTAATGGCGAAGACCAGGCCCAGGGCCAGGGCAGCGACGCCGCTCAAACCCATCAGCCCTGTTGCGCAGGCCAGGCCGCAGGCAAACGGCAGCAGAAAGCTGGGTACCGCCAGTTTCACAGCCTGGCGGTCTGGCCGCAGGGCCAGCACATCGGTGAGGATGTGCCCGAGCAGCAGGGCGAAGCTGGCGCCGTACAGGGTCTTGACCCAGGCCGGTGCGATCAGTGCGGTGCCGTCCAGCTGCCAGTGCGGGGTTATCCACAGCCCCATCACCACAGGCAGCACCAGGGTGGCCAGCAGCAGCTGGCTGACGATGGGGATCAGGCCCAGGCGTTTGCCCAGCTGGCTGGCGAGGGCAAATGCTGCCAACGCCAGGCCCCAGAACAGAATGATCGTCATGGTAGCGATGGCGCTCCGTCGCGAGGGGCGGCCCAAGGCGCCAGCAGGAAGCTGAAGACCAGGCCCAGGCTTACCGCTGCGCCGAAGTTGCTCACCGCCGGGGTGCTGGACAGGGCCAGCAGCCCGAACGACAGCCAGGTGGTGAGCGCGGCCAGCAGGGTACCCAGCAGGCTCACGGCCGCCCCGCCTATGCGCTCGTGCATGAGGATGGCGTAGTCGACGCTGATGGCAGTGACCAGCAACAGCCCGAACAGGCTGAACAGCGTCAGGGGTTGGCCCAGCCAGCCCAGGCTCGCCAGGCTGCACAGGGCGGCCAGCAGCGGCAGTGCAACGATGCGCAGCGAACCACGCAGGCCGAAGGGCATCACCAGCAACACCAGGATCAGCACGCAGGACAGCAGCTTGAGTTCCGCTGCGCTCACCTGGGTCGCCGCAAACAGCTGGTTGAGTTCGCCCAGCCGGTCCACCAGTTGCACGCCGTCCAGGTCCTGGGTCTGCAACTGCAGCAACGCTGCATCCGACAACCCCTGAAGGCTGACGATGGCAGCTACGCCCTGAGCATCGGCGCCCAGCCACAAGGGCCGCCATGCTTCGCCCAGGGGGCCTGCCAACACCTGTTCGATGGCCTGCACAGGTAATGCCTGCAACTGCTGGATCTCGGCCTGCAAGGCCGCTTCGGGTACGCCAAGCGCCACCAGCGGCTGCCAGTGCTCGGGCAGCACCTCCAGCGCCTTGCGCGCCTGTTGTTGCTCGGAGGGGCTGGCAACCAGCTGGCTGAGGCTCATGAAGCCCTTGAGCTTGCCCAGTTCCACCAGTTCCGTGAGTTTGGCCCCCAGCGCCTGGGTGCGCGCCAGCAGTTGTTGCTGGTCGGCGGCGCGCACCAGGTAGAACTGGCTGGTAGGTTGGTAGCCAGTGATGCGCGCCACGGCCTGGGCTTGCTGCAACAGTTGCGGCGGCGTACCGACCCACTGGCGGATGTCGTTGCGCGTCTGCAGGTGCCAGAGGCCGCCGGCGCAGAACAGCAGCACCAAGGCCAGCAAGGCACCACTGGGCACCCTGCGCAGCAGCGCTTCACGCCACTGTGTCAGGGCTTGGGTGATGCGCAGCGGCCATAGCGCCGGCCTGAGCTGCGCCGACGCCAGCAACGCGGGCAGCAGGCACACCGCGCTCAGGTAGGCGCCCAGCAGGCCGGCGGCGGAAAACGCGGCGATCTGGGTCAGGGCCGGGAAAGGTGTGAAGGCCAGGGCCAGGTAGCCAATGCAGCTGGTCGCCAGGCTCAGGCTCATGCCCGGCAGGGTCAGGCGCACCGCCGGCCAGCTGTGCCAGGGTTTCAGGCTCCAGCTCTTGGATAGGTAGTGCAGTGGGTAGTCCACCGCCACACCGATCAGGCTGGAGCCGAGCACCAGGGTCATGACGTGCATCTGGCCGAACAGGGCCACGCACACCACCGAGCCGAACAGCATGCCCACCAGCACTGGTACGAACGCCAGGAGTGCCCGCCAGTTACGGAAGGCCAGCCACAGCAGCAGCAGAATACCCAGCGTGGCGCCACCGCCTACCCAGCTGATTTCCCGGCTGGCCTGCTGCTGGCCGGCAGCAGCGTGCAGCAGGCCGCTGGCCGCCAGCAGGTGGGCACCGAGCGGTTCGGCCTGCTGGCGGGCGTTGGCCAGAAGGTCGGCCACCTGCAATGGCAGCTGCATGTCGAATGCGGTGCCCAGGGTACGGGCACGCAGCAGCACCCAATAGTGGTCATCAGCCTGGGCGATCAGTGCGCCGCTGGCGGTATTCAGTTCGACATTGGCGGGCTTGGGCTGGCTGTTCTGGACACGCCCCGTGAGCCCCAGCCAGTCGTCCTGGTTGGGCACCAGGCTGAACCCGGCAAACGGGTCGAACAGGCTTTGCACCCGTTGCGCCACGAACGCATCGGGTTGCGCTTCCAGCTGTTGCCGGTCTGCGGGCGCCAGCATGGCCAGCCGGCCCTGCAACAACTGTGTGCGCACTGCCTGCAGGTCGGTCTGCAGGCTCCACTGGACCTTTTCGAACAAGCCGCTGGCCTGCCACTGCCCGGCCAGCTTCTCGGCCATGGCCAGCGCCTGCTGGCGTTGCGGGTGCCCTACCAGTACCAGCAGTTCGCGGTTCAGCGGCTCCTGCATGCGCTGCTCGGCACGCTGCACCATTGGATCCTGGGTGGCGCCAGGCACCAGCGACATCAGGTCGGCGGACAGCGGCGCGCCCCGGTGCCACTGCCAGCCGGCCACGGCAAGCATGGCCAGCAGCAGGCAGACGAACAGGCGCGGCAGCAGGCGTTCAGTTGGCAAAGTCGCTGCGCTCCGCGTCGCTCAGGTCAGCAGCGCCGCTGCTTTCGGGCATGCGCAGCACCGTGCTGTCGCCCTGGGTTTCGCTTAATTCGATGCGTTGTACATAACGCCCACCGGTGATGTCGATCCGCTTGAACACCTGCTTGAGCAGCAGCGAACGGGGGGTGAGCTGCAACTGCCAGTGGGCGGCGTCCCCGGTGAGGGCCAGCTCGAAGTCACGTTGCAGGCCGGTGCTGTCGCCTTGCAGCACGGCGAAGAACAGGCGGTTCTGCTCGGCACCGGCGCTACGGTTGGGCAGGGCCTGCCAGCCGCTCGGGTCGCGCCGGGCGATGCCATGGGCATCGATGCGGTAGTCCTGGCGCAGCGGGGTTTGCAGCAGCCACAGCAGCCCGTGGTCGCGGGCCAGCACGAACTGCCCCTGGCTCAGCAGTGGCTGGGGCAGGGCACGCAGGTGCTTTTCCTGCACGAACGGGCCTTTGACCACGGCGGGGGCGCTGAGCTGCTTTTGCAGGTCGTCGAGGGTGAAGGCGAAGGTGAGGGGGCTGATAAGCCACAGCAGCAAGGCCAGGACGAGCGGGCCTGCTTTGCAGGCTATCGCCGGCAAGCCGACGCCTGCAGTACGCCGGAGGGCGCGGTTACCGATGGGGTTCATGCAAGCACCTGCTGGACGGCATCGAGCATCACCTGTGGCGAGGCCAACTGCATTTCGCCACTGGCGATGTGCACGGCGACCTGCACGGTGCTGGCCCGGGTCATGCGCTCACCGGTTTCGGCATCGCTGATCAGGTAATGGATTTTCAGGCGGTTTTCCCACTCCACCAGGCTGGCCCGCACGTTCAGGCGCTGGCCGAAGGTGGCGCCGCGCATGTAGCGCAACTGCAGGTCGATCACCGGCCATGCGTAGCCGCTGGCCTGCATCTGCACGTAGTTGTGCGAGAGGCGGTCGAGCAGGGCGCAGCGGGCCACCTCCAGGTACTTCACGTAATGGCCATGCCACACCACGTGCATGCTGTCGACGTCGAAGAATGGCACGACCACCTCGCTGTCGACGTGGAATACCCCGGCGCTACGCATGCAGCCTCCAGTGGCGCTGGCCGATCCGTTGCAGGCAGTGGCGCAGGTCTTGCTCCAGGGCCCGGTCTTCGATCACCGGGGCAAACTCACCCAGCAGCGCTTCGTGCATGTGCGCCAGCGCAGGCGGCAATGGGCGTGCATCGGCATGGCGGCTGCGCAGCCACACACCCTGGTTGGCGGCCAGTAGCGCAGCGGCAGCTACCTGTTCGGTCAGTTCCAGCACGCGCAGGGCATCGCGGGCAGCGATGGTGCCCATGCTCACCTTGTCCTGGTTGTGGCACTCGGTGGAGCGCGAGAACACGCTGGCGGGCATGGTCTGCTTGAGGGCTTCGGCGGTCCAGGCGCTGGTGCCAATCTGCACGGCCTTGAAGCCGTGGTTGATCATCGCCCGGTCGGCCGGCGCGCCGGACAGGTTGCTCGGCAGGCCATGGTTGTAGCGCACGTCCACCAGCAGTGCGAGCTGGCGGTCGAGCAGGTCGGCGACGTTGGCCACCAAGGTTTTCAGGCTGTCCATGGCAAAGGCGATATGCCCGCCGTAGAAATGCCCGCCGTGCAGCACACGTTCAGCGTCACCGTCGATGATCGGGTTGTCGTTGGCACTGTTCAGTTCGGTTTCGATGAAACCGCGCAGCCAGCCCAGGCTGTCGGCCAGCACCCCCAGCACGTGCGGCGCGCAGCGCAGCGAGTAGCGGTCCTGCAGGCGGTGCAGGGTCGGCAGCGGGGCGTCGATGGCAAGGTCCTGGCGCAGCCAGGCGGCGACTTGCGCCTGGCCGGGGTGCGGCTTGGCGGCGAACAGCCGTTCATCGAAGTGTTCCGGGTTACCCTGCAGTGCGATCACGTTCAGGGCGGTGATGCGGGTGGCCAACTGCAGCAGGTAGTCGGCGCGGCTGTAGGCCAGGCACGCCAACCCGGTCATCACCGCAGTGCCGTTCATCAGCGCCAGGGCTTCCTTGGGCCGGAGCACCAGCGGTTGCCAGCCCAGTTCGCGGTGCACGTCGGCGCTGCTGCGGCGCACGCCCTGGTACATCACATCGCGCTCGCCCGACAGCGTCGCGGCCACATAAGACAGCGGCGTAAGGTCACCGCTGGCGCCCACCGAGCCTTCTTCGGGGATCAGCGGCAGGATGTCGTGGGCCAGGAAGTCGCGCAGGCGCTCCAGCAGCTCAAGGCGCACGCCGGAAACACCATGGCTGAGCGAGCGCAGGCGGGCGGCCAGCACCGCGCGGGTGGCAGGGGCGTCCAGCAGCTTGCCGAGGCCGCAGCCGTGGAAGGTGTACAGGTGCTGTGGCAGCGCCTCCACATGTTCCAGTGGTACAGCCACCACGCAGGAATCACCGTAGCCGGTGGTGACGCCGTAGATCACCCCTTCCTTGTCGAGCAGGGTGTCGAGAAACCTTGCACCCCGGGCGATACGCGCCCGGTAGGTGGCGTCGTCCTGCAGGTGTACCTGGGCACGGCGCTCTGCCAGGGCCACCACCTGTTCGATTGCCAGCGGCGCTTCGCCGAACGTGACAGCTTCATGCGGATGCATCGTCATCGGTCTTCCAGAAAGGGTAGAAATTGAACCACTGCAGGGGCGCCCGGGTGCAGTAGTGGCCCAGGCGGTCGGCGTAGCGTGCGGCCCACTCGGCGATTACCTGATCGCGCTGGCCGCGTCGCCATTGCAGGCGCTCGGCAAAGGGTTCGAGGGTGACGTGGTAGCGCCCCTGGTGCTTGAGGCAGAACAGCAGGTTGAGCGGGCATTCGAGCATGCCCGCCAGCAGCCACGGGCCTTGCGGAAAGGCTGCCCGGTGGCCGAGGAAATCCACTTCTACCGTGCGCCCGCCGTGCAGGGGCACACGGTCACCGGCAATCGCCAGCCATTCGCCACGCTCCAGCCGTTCGGACAATTGCAGCATGACAGCTGGGTCCAGTTCGCTGACCTGGATCAGCCTCAGGTTGGTAGCCCCCGCTTCACCCAACAGGCGGTTGAAGCGCTCGGCATGGCGGGTGTGCACCAGTACGTTCATGGTGACCTGCTCGCCGATTTCGGCCAGGGCGCGGCACACCTCAAGGTTGCCCAGGTGCGCCCCTACCAGCATTTGCCCACGGCTGCCGCGCAGTTGCCGGCGCAGTTGGGCCGGGTCGTGGATCTCGATGTCTTCGATACGCAGCTTGCCGTTCCACACGTCCAGCTTGTCCAGCAGGGCCTCGGCGAAGGCCATGAACTGGCGGAACACCTGCCATTGGCTGGGGGCGGTGGTCTGCCCGCCGCTCCATTGGCGCAGCCGCTGCTGGTACTGCCAGGCGCTGCGCCGGGCGCGGCGGCCAAACAGGAAGAAGTAGGCGACGATGAGGTGGATCAACGGGCTGAGCATGCGCCGGCCCAGCAGGCGCACCAGGGTGGCGGTGAGTTTCATCAGCCAGAAGCTGCCGCGCTCCTGATGCTCGGCCCAATGCTGCGACGGTTCGCTCATGCCCGCCACCTGCGCCAGAGTATTGCCGGTGCCCGCAGCAGCATGCCGAAGAACAGCTTGGTGTGCATTTTCGAGATCAGCGCGTTGTCATGGAACAGCCTGAAATGTGACAGGCCGTCCTGGGGGTAGTGCACCCGGGTGGGCAGCCAGCGCATCGGCTGGTTGCGCCAGGCCAGGCGCACCAGGATTTCAGGGTCGAAGTCCATGCGCTTGCCCAGTTTGACGCTGTCGATCATCGCCAGGGTGGCAGGCAGCGGATACACGCGAAAACCGCACATGGAGTCGGGGATCTGCAGCGACAAGCTGTTGATCCACACCCACACGTGGGTGAGGTAGCGGGCATACAGCCTGCCCTTGGGCACACTGGCATCGTACTGGGGGTAACCGCACACCAGTGCCTGTGGGTGGTTGCGCGACTGGTCGAGGAACAGCCCCACATCGAGCAGGTTATGCTGGCCATCGGCGTCCACCTGCAGCGCATGGCTGAAGCCAAGGCGTGCAGCTTCTCGCAGGCCAGCCATTACCGCGCCACCCTTGCCCTGGTTCACGGCCAGGGTGACCAGATACACATCACGCTGGCTGGCCAGGTGTGCGAGCACTTGCGCGCAGGCGGGATGGCTGGCGTCATCGACCAGCACGCAGGGCAGGCCCGCTTGCTGCAGTTCGGCTACCACAGCCGGCAGTGCCTGCTCGTGGTTGTACACGGGGATGACCGCGCAGGGCTTATGCACAGGTGTTCTCCAGCAGGATACGGCCGCTGGAGCAGGGCTGCCCCGCGCAGGTGAAGGCGAAGTACAGTTTGCTGCGTGCTCGGTCCAGGCGAAGGCTCAGTGCCAGCTCGTCGCCGGGGCGCACCAGTTGCTGGAACTTCAGCACTTCCATGCCGGCGAAGTGCAGCCCGGCCTGCAGGTGTTGGGTTGCCAGGGCGATGGCCCAGTCGATCTGCACCACGCCCGGCAGCACTGGCGTACGCGGGAAATGCCCGGAGAAACACGCCAGGTCCAGCGGCACGGCGAGGTTGAACTGCAGTTCGTCGCCCGCGCCCTGCTGTGCCAGCACCTGTGGCGCCATGCTGCGTGGCGCCACCAGCAGCGTGTGCAGGGCCGCCTGGGGCAGCTTGCCTTGGCTGTTGAGTGGCAGTTGCTGCATCAGCCGCCAGCGGCGCGGCAACGCCAGCGCCTCGCAGTGGCCCGCCAGGTGTTTACGCAGCGTATCCAGCAGTACCCGGCGGCCCTGGTTGCGCAGCGCGTGCAGGCCCGCTGCGGTGGGTACCAGCAACGCGGCCAGGTACGCCCGGCCTTGTTCGATCATGCCCAGGCGCGCTTCAGCCACCCAGGGGTGGGTGCACAGGGCCTGTTCCAGCATGGGCAGGGAGATGCGTTTCTCTTCCAGCTTGACGATGCGGTCCAGGCGGCCCAGCAGGCGGAAACGCCCGTCTGGCGAGAACTGCGCAGCATCCGCGCTGTGTTCCACATGCCCGGCAGGCAGGTAAGGCGAGGCGATACGCAGCGCGCCATCGGCGCCGTGGCTCAATTGCACGCCCGCAAAGGGCTGCCACAGGGCTTGCCCCTGGCGCCAGGCGATACCGCCGGTTTCCGAACTGCCGAGAATTTCTGCAGGCCACTGGCCAAGGCGTTGTTCCAGGCGCTGCGCGGCATCGGCTGGCAGCTCGCCACCGGACGAAAATACCTTGCGCACCGGTTGCAGGGCAGGCCAGTCCAGGTTCTCGCCCATGCGCTTGAGCAGGGCAGGGCTGGCCACCCAGGCGAACGCAGGGTGCTCACGGCTGGCCCGTTGCAGGTCTTCGGGGAAGGGCAGCTGGCGCCGCTCGAAGCCGCGCCCGGCGCACAGGGGCCACAGCACACGGAACAGCAGGCCGTAGATGTGCTGGGTGGCGACACTGCCGATGATCCAGGCCCGGCCCAGGTCGGCTCCCCAGAGTTGCTCGAGTGCCTCTACCTCGTTGGCCAGCTGGCGCAGCTGCTTGTCGATGCGCTTGGGTTCGCCACTGGACCCGGACGTGCACAGGCTGATGCGGCACAGGTCCAGGTCCAGCGCGGCGGGGGGCATGGCTTGGCCCATCAATGCCTCGAACGGCGTATCACCGGGCTGGTCGCTGAGCCACAGGTCGACATGGCTGTGCCAGCGCTCACGGGTGGCGGGCTGCAGGTCGGCGGGCAGCAGCACCTCGACGCCCGCCCGCCAGGCACCCAGCAGGGCGGCGGCCAGTTGGGCCGCGTCCTCCAGGTGAATGGCCAGGCGCCGGGCACCGCGCTGGTGCAGGCCCCCCGCCAGCCGCAGGGCCTGTTGGCACAGGCCGGCATGGTCCAGGGCGGGGGCCTGGGTCACCGGCCGCGACGCGTCCAGCGCCAGCAGCAGGTGTTCGAGGTTGATCCAGTTCATGAGCGTCCTCGCACACGTTGTCTTATCAGCCATTCCAGGGCGAACAGCACGCCCATGGCGGCGTAGGCGATGATGCCGTTGTACAGCGTCCACCACGTCAGGGGTGCCCACAGGGTGAGGCTGGCGGCGATCAGGCCGTTAAGCAGAAAAAACAGGCACCAGGCCTGGGTGACGTGCCGCGTGTAGCGCACCGCTCGTGGCGGCAGCTGTGGGTCGCGCAGCCGTGCCAGGCGCTCGGCCACCGGCATGCCGTGCAGCAGGCTGGCACCGAACAGCGCCAGCATGAAGGCACTGATCAACACCGGGTACCAGCGCAGCAGTGCCTGGCTGTCGGACAGCCCCAGTACGCAGCAGAATGCCAGGGCGGCCACGGCCATCCACAGGCTTCCGGGGCGGCGCGGCGCGCTGAGCACACGGGCCAGCCACAGGCTGCCAAGCAGCAGGCCGAACTGCCAGGGGGCGAAATGGGCCATGCCGAAGTGCACCGCAAACGGGTACAGCAGGCCGGCCACCAGCAGGCCCAGGCCAATCAGCTGTTTCATGCCGCCGGGTTTACCAGGCGGAACACAGCCTCGACCACGTCGTTGACGGTGCGCACCGACTTGAATTCGTCAGCGGCGATTTTTTTGCCTGTCTGGCGCTTGATGTGATCGATCAGGTCGACGGCGTCGATGCTGTCGATTTCCAGGTCCTGGTACAGGTTGGCGTCGAGGCTGATGCGGGCCGGGTCCAGCTCGAACAACTCGACCAGGGCGTCGCGCAGGATGTTGAAGATGTCTTCACGGGTTTGCATGGTGCGGTCTCAGGCGGCCTGACGGGCAGTGACGAATGCCGCCAGGGTGGCGACGTTGCTGAAATGGTTGCGGGTGTCCTTGGCATCGGCATCGATCTTGATGCCGTAGCGCTTCTGGATCGCCAGGCCAAGCTCCAGCGCATCTACCGAATCCAGGCCCAGGCCTTCGCCGAACAGGGTCTGTTCGTCGTCGATGTCCTGGACGCTGATGTCCTCGAGGCCCAGGGCGTCGATGATCAGCTGTTTGAGGTCACGGTTGAGGTCTTGCTGTGGCGCGCTCATCGGCGGCGAGCTCCTTGAGGAAGTAGTCATGCAGGTAATCGTTCAGCAGGCGAGAGGCCTTGGGCGCCGGGCCCAGGGCGCTGAACACTTGGGGGTCGATATCGGCCCCTACCTTGAAGGTAAGGTGCACGCGGCGGCTGGGGATGCGGTACCAGGGTTCGTTCTTGGTCAGCGTGGTGGGGCTGACCCTGATGGTGACGGGGGTGACCATTTTCGCGCCACGCAGGGCGATGGCGGCGGCCCCGCGATGGAAGGCCGGCGCCTGGCCTGGCGGGGTACGCGTGCCTTCGGGGAAGATCACCAGCGTTTGGCCCTGCTGCAGCGAGTCGACGGCGGCGTCGAGCATGTCCATGCTGCCGTTGTTGCCGATGTACTGGGCTTCGCTGACCGGCCCGCGGGTGAACGGGTTGTCGAACAGGCTTTGCTTGACCACGCAGTTGGCCTGGCGCACCAGGCCAATCAGGAACACCACATCGATCAGCGACGGGTGGTTGGCGATAATCATCTGCCCGGGCCGGCCCAGGCGCTCTGCCCCGTCGATCTGGTAGGTGAGTACACCGGCGGCGCGCATGAAGCGCACGAAGCGCCAGAACAGCCAGCTGATGGTGCGCCGCGCACGCAGGCGATGGCGGCCGCTGCCCCCAGGCAGGCACGCCAGCAACGGGAACACCAGCAGGCGCAGGGCCAGGCAGCCCAGGCCAAATACAAAGAAGCTCGCGGCGGTTGCCAGCAGGCGCCAATGGTAGGCGTCGCGGGGCCTGCTCACAGCTGACGGTGCCAGTTCCATGTACGACGCATCCATGTGTGGTTGAAAGAATCGCAGCCCGTCAACATGGCCTTGAGCCAACTGAGGCCATGGGGCAATGCCCCGTGCCGTGACGGGTCAGCGGAGGTTGCGGGTGCCAGTTGCCACTGCTTGCCCGGGGTAAGCAACAGGCCCAGCGCATAGGCGAAGGGCACGTCGTCTATCCACGGCCCATACACCTGCGGTGGTTGCTCCTCGGTGACGATCAGCAACACGGCTGGCGCACCTTCGGCCAGTAGCGCGGCCGCTTCCAGGATGCCTTGCTCAAAGCCGTCGCCGGCGGCGGCCAGCGCGGTCATTTCGCACGTGGACCCGCGCAGGATCGACCACAGGCCGATTACCGCGTTGTGTACCGACAGGCTGAACTGGGTAGGGGACAGCGGCTGATTCGCCGCCAGCTCGCTGAGGATCGAGAACGTACGCGGTGTTTCACCATGCCGTGAAACGAACACCAGTGGCAGTTGCGGCTGCCCCTCGGCCAGGGGCCAGCCCACGGCGAACGCCATCCGCGCCATGTGGCTGAGCCGCCGCCGCTGCATGGCGGGCAGGAAGGCCACGTCGGGTGCCGCGGCATCGCCAGCGGATGGCTGCTGCCCACAGGCCCAGGCCTGCCAATCAGCAGGCGCCGAGAGGCCCGGAGCCCATGCACGCCATTGGGTGATATCAAAGGTGATCACAGTGGTTTCTCTTTCCCGCCCCGAGGGACTTCCATGCCGAGGGAATGACTCGGCGCATGCCTGCAAGGGTGGTGCGTTCGTCGAGTGGCGCGCATTATCCCGGTGCCGCGTACATGTAGCAATGGATTCGGATCCAAACAGACAACGCCTTCAATTGCGTGTGGCAACGTCTGATCGAATAGTTGCCTGTTTCCGACAGCCGGTGCTGCGTGCTGGCAGGCTGCTATTGCCTGCGACGGTGCTGGTTATTGTCACGTGGCCCGCACATACTCGGGCACTCGTCTACACACGGAGATCAGCCATGCGGCGCGTGGTATTCAATCAGAAAGGTGGCGTGGGCAAATCGAGCATCGCCTGCAACCTGGCGGCGGTGAGTGCCCATGAAGGTTACCGTACCCTGCTGATAGACCTGGATGCCCAGGCCAATTCCACCCAGTACCTCACCGGCCTGACCGGCGACGACATCCCCATGGGCATTGCCGACTTCTTCAAGCAGAGTTTGTCCAGCGGGCCGTTCGCCAAGAAGAACAAGGTGGACATCTACGAAACCCCGTTCGACAACCTGCATGTGGTCACTGCCACGGCGGAGCTTGCCGACTTGCAGCCCAAGCTCGAGGCCAAGCACAAGATCAACAAGCTGCGTAAGCTGCTCGAGGCGCTGGACGAGGACTACGACCGAATCTACATCGATACGCCGCCTGCACTGAATTTCTATGCGGTTTCAGCATTGATCGCTGCCGATCGGGTACTTATTCCTTTCGACTGCGACAGCTTCTCGCGCCAGGCCCTTTACGGCCTTTTGGCGGAAATCGAGGAGTTGAAAGATGACCACAACGAAGACCTGCAGGTCGAAGGCATTGTGGTCAACCAGTTCCAGGCCCGCGCCAGCCTGCCCCAGCAGATGCTCGACGAGCTACTGGCCGAAGGCTTGCCCGTGTTGCCGGTCTACCTGGGCAGCTCGGTGAAAATGCGCGAATCGCACCACGCCAGCCTGCCGTTGATCCACCTCGAACCCCGGCACAAGCTGACACAGCAATTTGTGGAGTTGCACGATTTGCTGGAGCGGGGGGAGTAGCTGGCTTGGCGAGAGCTTGGTGCGGCGGTAAACTCTCGGCATAATCTCCCAAAAAGGGAGATTGGCCCGGATGCGTATTATTGCCAAGAGCAGTTTGGTGAAATTTTGGGAGTCGCCTGGCCGTCAAGACGCCAAATCGGCCTTCGAAAGCTGGCATGACATCGTGCTCAAGGCAGAATGGCGAACGCCACAGGATGTGAAGAATCAAATGGGTAGTGCCAGTGTCTATGGCAATAACCGCGTTGTCTTCAACATTGGAGGCAATAAGTATCGGCTAGTCGTGGAGATTCAATACCGTGCGGGTATTGCATGGGTTAAGTTCATCGGTACGCACGAGCGGTATGACGAAATCGACGTGGAGACAGTCAATGGATATTAAACCGATCCGCAATTATGATGATCTGCGAGCGGCATTCGAGAGGCTAGAAGCTATTTTCCAAGCAGAGGCTGGCACGGCTGAGGCCGATGAAATGGAAGTTCTAGTCACGCTGATCGAAGTTTACGAAAGCAAGCACTACCCAATCCATCCTGCTACCCCGATTGAAGCCATTAAATTTTGCATGGACCAACAGGGACTTACTGCACGGGATCTTGAACCCTATATCGGCGCAAGTGGCCGAGTATCGGAAGTGCTAAATGGTAAACGGGGCTTGAGTCTCTCGATGATCAAGCGTCTCCATGATGGCCTCCGCATTCCTTACGAATCATTGCTGGCAGGCGCGTAAGAAGTCACACGTATAGGGCAGTGTTTCAGTAAGCAAGGCCTATTCACTGTGGGGTTTACCCGCGAAGCAAACAGTGCGGTGTATGGCACCGGCTTCGCCGGTGTTCGCGGCTGAAGCCGCTCCCACAAGGTGGATTGCGCCAGCGTTCAGATTTTATGGAAGACAACTGCTCCCATTGTGTGCAGCCCTACCCACAACGCTTGAATCAGGAAGAGCAGCTGATTTCCAGGTGCTTGCCCCACTCCGGCGGGCGTTGGGCATAGGCTTCCATCCCTGGCTGCTCTTCGAACGGTTTGCAAAGCACTGCATGCAGGCGCCGCACCTCCGTGTAATCCCCGCTTTCAGCCGCTTCGATGGCCTTCTGTGCCAGGTAATTGCGCAGCACATAAAGCGGGTTTACCGCATGCATGCGCGCGCGCCGGCCTTCGGCGTTGGCAGGTTCGCGGGCGCAGCGTGCCAGGTAGTCCGCCGCCCAGCCGTCGAAGCCGGCCAAGTCGATGAAGTCGTCCCTTACCCGCTGCAACGCCTCGGCCACCGGCTGGTCGCCCAAGGTACGGAAGAACAGGTTGTAGTCCACGCCGCCGCTCTGCATGCGCTGCAGCAGGCGCTCGACCAGCGCCATGTCGTCATCCTCGGCAGTGGTCAGCCCCAGGCGCCGGCGCATCAGGTCCAGGTAGTGCGCCTGGTACAGCGGCAGGAACAGCCCCAGCGCGTCCTTCAGCGGCTCCACTTCGATCACCGTGGTCAGCGCCTGGGCCAGCGCGCTGAGGTTCCAGTGGGCGATGGGTACCTGGTTGGCATAGCTGTAACGGCCCCGGTCATCGGAGTGGTTGCAGATGAAGTTGGCATCGAAATCATCGAGGAACGCGAACGGGCCGAAGTCGAAGGTGATGCCCAGGATCGACATGTTGTCGGTGTTCATCACCCCATGACAGAAGCCATAAGCCTGCCAAAGGGCGATCAGCTCGGCGTTGCGCTCCACGATGGTGCGGAACATGGCGAGGTAGGGTTGTTCGGCCGTCAGGCACTCGGCGTAGTGCTGTTGCAACACGTGGTCGATCAGCTGGCGTTGCTGTTCGGGCTGCTTGGTGTAGTAGAAATACTCGAAATGGCCAAAGCGCACGTGGCTGTGGGCCAGGCGCGTCAGCATCGCAGCGCTCTCGCGGGTTTCGCGCCACACCGGGGTGCTGGAGCCGACCACGCACAGCGCCCGGCTGGTGGGGATGCCCAGGGCATGCAGGGCTTCGGACGCGAGGAACTCGCGAATGGATGAGCGCAGCACGGCGCGCCCATCGCCCATGCGCGAATACGGGGTTTGGCCGGCACCCTTGAGGTGCAGGTCCCAGTGCTCGCCTGCATCGTTGACCACCTCAGCCAGCAGCAGGCCACGGCCATCGCCCAGGCGCGGGTTGTAACTGCCGAACTGGTGCCCGGAATAGACCATGGCCCGTGGCTCGGCCTGGTCCCACAGGCTATTGCCGCTGAATACCTCGGCAAAAGCCGGCAGCTCGGCCTGAGCCGGGTCCAGGTCCAGCAGGGCCATGGCTGCCTGGCTTGCCACCACCAGGCGCGGCTCTGCAATAGGCTCTGGCAGCACCTCGGTGGAGAAGGCGTCGCCCAGGCGGGCGAAGCGGTTGTCGAAGCTCAGTTGGTCGAGTGCTTTCACAGGCTGCTCCTGAAGTTCAGCGAAGCATAAGGCATTCGAGCCTGCTACACCGCAGCAGTGCCATCGGGTTTGGGTGGGCCCTGCGGGATCAGCTGCTGCTTGCCACCCTTGGTGTCCATCAGGAACACCTCGACCTGGCGTACCGAGATCTTGATGTCGTGGGCCTTGAACTCACGGTTGATGTAGCGGTTGATCTCGTCCAGCGTCGGGTTGCGGTCGCCTAGGTCGCGCACGTGCATGCGCAGTTCGTGGTCCAGCGAGCTTTCGCCAAATTGCAGGAAGTACACCAGCGGCTCCGGGTCCTTGAGCACGCGCGGGTTCTCGTGGGCACCCTTGAGCAGCAGGTCGCGCACCAGGTCCAGGTCGGAGCCGTAGTCGATGCCAAGCTTGAGCGTCACGCGGGTGACCGTGTCGGTCAGCGACCAGTTGATCAGCTGGCCGGTGATGAAGGTCTTGTTGGGGACGATGATGTCCTTGCGGTCGAAATCGGTGATGGTGGTGGCCCGGATGCGGATCTTGCTGACCGTGCCCGACAGGTTGCCGATGGTGATGGTGTCGCCGATGCGTACCGGGCGTTCGAACAGGATCATGATGCCGGAAATGAAGTTGGCGAAGATTTCCTGCATGCCGAAACCCAGGCCCACCGACAGTGCCGCCACCAGCCATTGCAGCTTGTCCCAGCTCACCCCCAGGGTGGACAGGGTGCTGACGATACCTACCCCGACGATGGTGTACGAAAGCAGCGTGGTGGTGGCGTAGGCGCTGCCCTGGGCCAGGTTCAGCCGTGACAGCACCAGCACCTCCAGCAGGCCAGGGAGGTTGCCGGCCAGGGCGAAGGTAATGCCCACGATCACCAGCGCGCCCAGCAGGTCGCCGAGGCTGATGGGCACCATGCTGGCGGCCGCGCCGGTACCACTGGTGTACTCATACAGCACGAAATTGTTGAGGTAGGCGAACACCGATATCAAGTCTGCCCATACCCAGTACAGCCCGGCAATGAACCCGCCGAGCAGGGCCAAGCGGATCAGGCGCAGGGATTGCTGGTTGACCTGTTCGATATCCAGGGTGGGCTCTTCGATGATGACCTCACCGTCCAGCCCCTCCTTGGCCGCTGCCCGCTTGCTCAGCGCACGCTGGTAGGCCAGGCGCCGCGCTGCCACCGAGAGGCCGCGCACGAAGGCGGCTTCGATCACCAGCCAGAACAGCAGCAGGTAGAGCGTATAGATCAGCCGGTCGGTCAGCTTCAGCGCGGTGTAGTAGTAGCCGAAGCACACGGCCATGAACAAGGCGATGGGCAGCGCGGTGAACGCCACACCCACGGCTTTGCGGAACAGCGAGGTGTCGCGGTGTGCCGGGCTGCTCAGCAGCAGGCGGCTGAGCAGCCACGCCATCAGTGCGTAGCAGGTCAGCACCACGCCGATGCCCAGTACGTCATCCGCCAGCGCCGAGGGCTGATGCTCCGCCACGGCCACCACGCCTACCAGGGCCAGCACCACGGTGCCCAGGCGGCGCACCCAGCCACGCAGGAATTCGACCTGAGGCTTGTGCCAGCGGAAGTGCACCTCCGCCACCCCGCCTGGCGACAGGATGCGATAGGCGGTGTAGAACACCAGCCAGGCCTGGGCCAGTTGCCACAAGGCGGCGCCCAGGTTGGCGTTCTGCCCACGGGCGTCGATCTGCAGGGCGTAGCTGCACAGGGCCAGGCCCAGGCTCACCGGCATCGCCAGCAGGATGTTGATCAGGATTGCCCGCGGCGTATGCCACTGGCTGTCGCGGCGGAAGTGGCCGATATCCTGGTGGACCTTGTCGATGCTGGCGTACAGGTTCTTGCGCCGCCACAGCAGGCCACCGATCACCAGCAGCAGCGGCAGGAACAGCAGCGGGCGCTGCACCAGGCCGTCCGCCAGCTCGTTCAGCCCCGAGCTCCAGGGCAGGTTGGCTACCTGGTCGGCCAGGCGCTGGGGCACGTAGGTCAGCCAGTCCCAGTCCAGGGGCTTGTTGCTGGGGATCCAGAACATCTGCTCGTCCAGCGTGGTACGCAGGCTCTGTGCCGTACCCAGCAGTTGCTTCTGGTTCAGCTGCAGGGTGATGGACTCGTTGAGCAACGCCGACAGCTCGCGGTTAAGCCGCTCCAGCAGGTCACTGCGGGTGATCGCCACCTCCAGCAGCGCCTTGCGCAGCTGGGGCGTCACCTCTTCCTGGGGTTGACCGGCCAGCAGCTTGTCCACATAGCTCACCGGGCTGCTCATCTGTTCGCGCTGCTGGTTGACTTCGAACTGGTACAGCCGTGTGTCGGCAATCTGGTCAGCCAGGTCACGGTCCAGCTTGAGGTGGGGCAGGGTCTGCTTTTGCTTGTAGAGGATCTTGGACAGCAGCAGGCTGCCCTTGAGCACGTTGATCTGCTCGTCCAGTGCCTGGTCGGCCTGGGTCAGGCTGTCGAGCTGCTGCTTGGTCCGCAGGTTCTGCTGGGTCAGTTCGTTGAGCCGGTCGGTGCTTCTGAGCAGGTAGTCGGACAGTTGCAGGTTGGTCGCGCTCTCGGTTGCCAACAGGCTGCTGCCACCGGCTTTTTGCGCCTCGATCGACTGCTGGGTCACGGTCTCCTGTGACTGGGCCAGGCGTTTGCTGTTGATCAGGGTCTGCAGGTCCTGAATTTCCTGCTCAAGGCGTGCGGCGCGTTCGATCAGCAGGTCGTGGCGGGCATTGCCCAGGTCTTGCAGCAGGCTGTTGCCAGCCAGTTCCTGGCGGCGCAGCGTGGTCATCGCATTGAGCGAAGCCAGTTCGGCATTGAGCTGGTTGCGCAGGTCGGCGCTGATCGGTTTGCCGGCGTCCTTGCCGCTTTTGAGCGTGCTGTTGATCTGCTGGGTACGGGCCTGGCTGCTGCTGATCTCGGCCTGGGACCGCTCCGGGCGGGTCTGCGAGTTGATGATCAGGCTGTTGGCTTCGGACAGTGCCTTCTGCAGCTCGCCCTGCTGGGTGGTGCGCTCGCTGAGCATCTGTTCAAGCTGTGGCACGGACAGGCTGGCATAGCGCTGCGCTACCGGTTGCGCCGGGCTTTGCTTGAGCCGGGCCAGTTCTTTCTGGCTGTCGCTGGTTTCCTTCGGGGCATTGGCCAACTGCTGCTTCAATGCCGCCAGCTTGCGTTCGCTGTCTTCCTTGCTGGCTAGCAGGTTCAGGGTCTGTTCCAGCACCTGCTGCAGGGCCTTCTGATCGGCTTCGGGCAGCTTGCGGTCGGCAATTTTGTCGAGGCTGTTCTGCACGCTGGCGGTGGTCGGGGCTTCTGCCGCAGCGGCTGCGAAGGAAAGGGACAGGCACAGCCCCAGCAGGGCTGTGCGCAGGTACACGCGAAAGGACATAGGCAGGCTACTTATGGATCAGGCAGAAACGAAGTTTAGAGGAACAATCCTGGTCCTGGTCGCGTTCCTTCGGGGAATCTGACGCCCACTTTCTGGATGTTGTTCCCGTCCATGGTCGCCACGGTCCAGATCGTGCCGTTCCATTCCACCTGGTCGCCTACCACTGGCGCGCCTCCGACCTTCTGTCGGATGAACTGCGCCAGTGGCATTTGCGCGTCGAGTGTGTCCACTTTCAGGCCGTACAGGGACGCCACCGCGCCCAACTCTGCGTCACCTTCGAGCACAAAGTCACCGAAGAAGCGCAGGTCCAGGCCGCGCTGTGGCGCCTGGCTGAAGAGTTTGCCCAGTGCGGGCAGGTTGTGCTCGTGGCCGATGACGCAAAGCATGTCGTCCACCTGCAGCACGGTGCTGCCGGTGGGGTGCAGCAGCTGTTCGCCACGGAACAGCGCGGCAATCCGGGTGCCCTCGGGCATCTTGAGTTCGCGCAGGGCTGCACCGATGCACCACTTTTCTGCGCCCAGGCGGTACACGAACATTTCCCACTCGCTGGTGATGTGCACCTCCAGCGCCGAGCGTGAAATGGGCGCCGGGTCTGGCGGCACGGTCACCTTCAGCAGTTTGGCCATCCACGGCAGGCTGGTGCCCTGGACCAGCAGCGATATCAGCACGATGAAGAAGGCCAGGTTGAAGAACAGTTGGGCGTCGGGCAGGCCGGCCATGAGCGGGAACACCGCCAGAATGATGGGAACTGCGCCGCGCAGCCCGACCCAGGCAATGAACCCCTTTTCACGCCCATGGAAGGCCTTGAACGGCAGCAGTGCAGCCAGCACCGACAGCGGGCGTGCCACCAGGATCATCCACAAGGCCAGGCCCAGTGCCGGTACCGCGATGGGCAACAGATCGTGGGGCGTCACCAGCAGCCCCAGCACCAGGAACATGCCGATCTGGGCCAGCCAGGCCATGCCGTCGAGCATGTGCAGGATGCCATGGCGGCTGCGGATTGGCTTGTTGCCCAGCACCAGGCCGCACAGGTACACGGCCAGGAAGCCGCTGCCATGCAGCGCGTTGGTGAGTGAGAACACCACCAGGCCGCCGGCCACCACCAGAATGGGGTACAGGCCGCCAGCCAGGTTGATGCGGTTGACCAGTTGCAGCATCAGCCAGCCACCGCCCAGGCCCAACAGCCCGCCGATACCGAACTCGCGCAGCAGGTGGCCCAGCAGGCTCCAGTGCAGCCCGGTCTGGCCACTGGCAATCATGTCGATCAGGGTGACGGTGAGGAACACCGCCATGGGGTCGTTGCTGCCCGATTCGATTTCAAGGGTGGCGGTGACCCGCTCGTTCAACCCCTTGCCGCCCAGCAGCGAGAACACCGCTGCGGCGTCGGTGGAGCCGACGATGGCGCCGATCAGCAGGCCCTGGATCAGGCTGAGGTTGAACAGCCAGGCGGCGACCATGCCGGTCAGCGCCGTGGTGATCATCACCCCCACCGTGGCCAGCGACAGCGCTGGCCACAAGGCGACGCGGAAGCTGGCAACCCGGGTGCGCAGCCCGCCGTCGAGCAGGATGACGGCCAGCGCCAGGTTGCCCACCAGGTAGGCGGTGGGGTAGTTGTTGAAAATGATGCCGCCGCCGTCCACGCCCGCGACCATGCCGACGGCGAGGATGATTACCAGAATAGGGATGCCCAGGCGCGATGACAGCGAGCTGACCAGAATACTTGCGCCCACCAGCAATGCGCCGATCAGGAACAGGCTGTTGATGGTGCTGGCATCCAAAGGCAGGTACTCCGGGATATTGCGGGAAGAATGAGGCTTGACTGGCAAGTCGCGTGCCAATCGATTCTAACCCGATGAATTGCCAGCATGTAAAGCGTTTCTGCAGATGTACAAAAGGCACCACAGTGGGTGCCTTTATCCATGCTACCTGTGGGGCGGCTTACGCCTGCTTCACTTCGCGCATCGGCGCGCCTTTCACCGGTGCATCGCCCGCCACGTAATACTGGGCAGTGCTGCGCGGCAATGGCTGGCGACCACGGATCTTGTCCGAAATTTTCTCGGCAATCATGATGGTGGTGGCGTTGAGGTTACCGGTGATGATGATCGGCATGATCGAGGCGTCGACCACGCGCAGGCCCTGCATGCCATGCACGCGGCCCTCGCCATCGACCACGGCCATGTCATCGGTGCCCATCTTGCACGAGCAGGACGGGTGGAACGCCGTTTCAGCGTGCTCGCGGATGAACTTGTCCAGTTCTTCGTCGGTTTGCACGTGCGCGCCCGGGCTGATTTCGCGGCCACGGTAAGGGTCCAGCGCCGGCTGGGCCATGATTTCGCGGGTCAGGCGGATACCGTCACGGAATTCCTGCCAGTCCTGCTCGGTGGCCATGTAGTTGAACAGAATGCTCGGGTGCTGGCGCGGGTCCTTGGATTTGGCCTGCACGCGGCCACGGCTTGGCGAACGCATCGAGCCCATGTGCGCCTGGAAACCGTGCTCCTTCACGCCGTTGGAGCCGTTGTAATTGATGGCGACCGGCAGGAAGTGGTACTGGATGTTCGGCCACTTGAACTCGGGGCGGGTGCGGATGAAGCCACCGGCCTCGAACTGGTTGCTGGCGCCGATGCCGGTGCCATTGAACAGCCATTCGGCGCCGATGGCCGGCTGGTTCCACCACAGCAGCGACGGGTACAGCGAGACCGGCTGGGTGCAGGCGTACTGCAGGTACAGCTCCAGGTGGTCCTGCAGGTTCTCGCCCACGCCTGGCAGGTCGTGCACCACAGGCACACCCAGGGTTTCCAGCAAGGCGCGCGGGCCCACGCCGGAGCGCTGCAGCAGCTGCGGCGAGGCAATGGCGCCGGAGCTTACGATCACTTCCTTGCGCGCGCGTGCTTCGACGCGCTCTTCGCTATCGCCCACCAGGTAGGTCACGCCCACGGCACGCTTGCCGTCGAACAGCACGCGGTCGCTGAGGGCGTGGGTGACGATGGTCAGGTTGGGGCGCTTCTTGGCCTGGTCCAGGTAGCCGCGGGCGGTGCTGGAGCGGCGGCCGTTCTTGGTCACCGAACGGTCCATCGGGCCGAAGCCTTCCTGCTGGTAGCCGTTCAGGTCTTCGGTGCGCGGGTAGCCGGCCTGCACGCCGGCCTCGACCATGGCGTGGAACAGCGGGTTGTTGCCAGCCTTGGGCGTGGCCACGCTGACCGGGCCTTCGCCACCGTGGTAATCGTTGGGGCCGATGTCGCGGGTTTCGGCCTTGCGGAAGTACGGCAGGCAGTCCAGGTAGGTCCAGTCCTGCAGGCCAGGCAGCTCGGCCCAGCCGTCGAAGTCCATGGCGTTGCCACGGATGTAGCACATGCCGTTGATCAGCGACGAACCGCCCAGGCCTTTACCACGGCCACACTCCATGCGGCGGCCATCCATGTGCGGCTCGGGGTCGGTCTCATAGGCCCAGTTGTAGCGGCGGCCCTGCAGCGGGAAGGCCAGGGCGGCGGGCATCTGGGTGCGGAAGTCAAAACGGTAGTCGGGGCCACCGGCTTCGAGCAGCAGCACGGTGGTGCCGGCATCTTCGGTCAGGCGGGTGGCCAGGGTGTTACCGGCAGAGCCGGCACCCACGATGATGTAATCGTATTCCATGGGGCTTCCTCCGGAAGCAGTGGCGAGCTTCAAGCTGCGAGCTGCAAGAAACAGCAGCCGTGCGAAGCTCACGGATGGACGAGGCCTGCAAGGGCCGGTTGGCAGGTTGCCAGCCGGCGCTTTCTTGCAGCGAGTAGCTAGAAGCTGTGGATCAGAAGACCGACGCGTAACCGCCCAGTTCGACTTGAACCGACTTGATGCGGGTGTACTGGGCCAGCGAGCTGATACCGTTCTCACGGCCTACGCCCGATTGCTTGTAACCACCCACCGGCATTTCGGCCGGCGACTCGCCCCAGGCGTTGATCCAGCAGATGCCGGCTTCGAGCTGGTGGATGATGCGGTGGGCGCGGCTGATGTCGTTGGTGCAGACGCCCGCTGCCAGGCCGTACTCGGTGTCGTTGGCGCGGCGTACCACCTCTTCCTCGGTCTCGTAGCTGAGGATGCTCATTACCGGGCCGAAGATTTCTTCCTTGACGATGGTCATGTCGTCGGTGCAATCGGTGAACACGGTCGGTGCCACGAATGCGCCCTGGGCGAACAGGCCGTCGGTCATGCGCTCGCCGCCACACAGTACGCGGGCGCCTTCTTCCTTGCCCTTGGCAATGTAGCCCAGCACGCTTTCCATGTGCTGGAAGCTGACCAGGGGGCCGAAGTTGGTGTTTTCATCTTCCGGGTTGCCAGCGCGGATGCGTGCCACGCGCTCGACGATCTTGGCTTCGAAGGCAGCTTTCAGCTCGGCCGGGATGAACACGCGGGTACCGTTGGTGCATACCTGGCCCGAGCTGTAGAAGTTGGCCATCATGGCGATGTCGGCGGCCTTGTCCAGGTCGGCGTCGGCGCAGATGATCAGGGGCGACTTGCCGCCCAGTTCCATGGTCACTTCCTTGAGCGACGAGCTCGAGGCGCTGGCCATGACTTTCTTGCCGGTGGTGGTGCCGCCGGTGAAGGAGATTTTCTCGATGCGCGGGTGCTCGGTCAGCCAGCCGCCGACTTCGCGGCCGCTGCCGGTCAGTACGTTGAACACGCCATCAGGCAGGCCAGCTTCGGTGTAGATCTCGGCCAGTTTCAGGGTGGTCAGCGAGGTCACTTCCGACGGCTTGAAGATCATCGCGTTGCCGGCGGCCAGGGCCGGTGCGGATTTCCACAGGGCGATCTGGATGGGGTAGTTCCAGGCGCCGATGCCTGCGGTAACGCCCAGGGGCTCGCGGCGGGTGTAGACGAAAGACGATTCGCGCAGTGGGATCTGCTCGCCCTCGATGGCCGGCACCAGGCCTGCGTAGTATTCCAGCACGTCGGCACCGGTCACGATGTCGACGTAGCGGGTTTCGGAGTACGACTTGCCGGTGTCCAGGGTTTCGAGCATGGCCAGTTCGTCATTGCGTTCACGCAGGATGTCGACGGCACGGCGCAGAATGCGCGAGCGCTGCATGGCGGTCATGGCCGCCCACACTTTCTGGCCACGCTCGGCGCTGGCGACGGCCTTCTCGACGTCAGCCTCGGTGGCACGCTGCACGTGGGCAAGCACTTCGCCGGTGGCCGGGTTGATGGCTTCGAAGGTGGCATCGCTGCCAGCATCCACGTAACCGCCATCAATGTAGAGTTTTTGCGTTCCGAAACGGGCCATAGTGTCCTCGCAAGTGCAGTGTGTGGGTTGGCCTGGGGTCACGCTCCCGCCGGGTTGGCAAGGGCTGCGCGCCGTTTTTCAGCCCCTGGGTCAGTGCCCAGGGTGTGCTGCTTGGCCAGTTGTAGATCCATGTATTCGTAAGCAATCCGTATTGCCTGGTCGGTGTCGAAGGCATCCCCCGACAGGGCGCCACGCAGCCACAAGCCATCGATCAGGGCTGCCAGGCCGCGGGCTGCCTTGCGCGCATGGTAAAGCGGCAGGGCGCGGCGGAACTGGCAACACAGGTTGGAGTACAAACGGTGGTCGTTGATCCGTTGCAACCTGTGCAGATCGGGCTGGTGCATGCTGGAAGCCCAGAACGCCAACCAGGTTTTCATCGCCGGGCCATTCACCTGGCTGGCATCGAAGTTGCCCTCGATGATCACTTTCAGGTGGGCGCGGGGCGTATCGTCGGTCAAGGCTTGGCGGCGTGCCCGCACGCCCTCGTTGAGCATGCTCATGATGTAGCCCATCGTCGCTGCGATCAGGCCATTCTTGTCCCGAAAGTAGTGACTGATGATGCCGTTGGACACCCCGGCCAAACGGGCAATCAGCGCAATGCTGGCATCCCCCAGGCCGACCTGATCGACAGCCTGCAATGTGGCTTCGATCAACTGCTGACGGCGGATGGGTTGCATACCGACCTTGGGCATCTTGCTATCTCCTCAGGCCTGCGAGCAGACGACAGGCGGCTGACTCGGCGAAGACCAGTCTATTTTGTTTTGATTGAACGTTCAATCAATAAAGAATAAGCTCTGCGACAATTTGTGCCATTGACAGTTTTTCAGGCGGTCGATCAGGCACGAATTGTCACCCCAGAAAATCGCGAAGCCCCCGGCTGGTAAAGCCTGCGCGGGTGCTAGCGATGCAAGACGCAGATGCTGCCGTGCGGTGCTGGACCGTGCGGCAGGCCCTTGGAGCGGGCGGTGTACCTGTGACCAATGCGCGCACCGCAAGCCGGCGCGGGGCATTTGCAGCAGGGCCACCTGTGTGTGTTTTGCAGCGGATCGGTTCGGAACCGCGATTCCCAGGGTGCTTTTATAACACCTGATGCAGTGGGGATATTCCACCAATTGCTCGGGAAAAACAGATTAGCCTCCACAGCCGTACTGCCCGGAGCATTCGTGCAATGACTTCTGCCTCACTTACAAACCCTCCTGCCGAGAGGGTACGGGTCAACCGCGTGGTGTTCTTCACCTCCGCGCTGATGATCCTCGTTCTGACTGCCTTGCTGATCGCTGTACCCGAAACTGCCGGCCAGGTACTGGGCGTTGCCCAGCAGTGGCTGACGCGTACCTTCGGCTGGTACTACATGCTGGTGATCTGCGGCTACCTGCTGTTCGTCATCTACCTGGCGTTTTCCGACTACGGCAAGCTCAAGCTGGGCGGCAAGGACGACCAGCCTGACTTCAGCTACGGTGCCTGGGCCGGCATGCTGTTTTCGTCGGGTATCGGCATTTCGCTGCTGTACTTCGGTGCATCCGAACCGCTGGACCACTACTTCAACCCCCCCGAGGGCTCCCCGGCCAGCCTGGAGGCCGCGCGCCAGGGCCTGCAACTGACCTTCCTGCACTGGGGCTTGCACGGTTGGGCGATCTACGCACTGGTCGGCCTGGCAGTGGGTTACTTCGCCTACCGGCACAACCAGCCGCTGGCCCTGCGTTCGGCGCTGTACCCGCTGGTGGGTGAGCGTTGGGTCAAGGGCGCCGCGGGTAACGCCGTGGACATCTTCGGCATGTTCGTGACCCTGCTGGGCCTGGTGACCAACCTGGGTATCGGCTCGATGCAGGTGGCCTCGGGCCTCGAGTACCTGTTCGGCATGGACCACAGCAAGACCAACCTGCTGGTGGTCATCCTGGTCATGGCCGGGGTGGCCACCGTGGCAGCGGTGTCGGGTGTGGAGAACGGTATCCGCCGGCTGTCCAACCTCAACATCGCCCTGTTCAGCGGCCTGCTGATGTTCGTGCTGCTGGGGGGTGAAACGCTGCACCTGCTCAACGGGCTGGTGCAGAACGTGGGCGATTACCTCAACGGCATCGTGCTGAAAACCTTCGACCTGTATGTGTATGAAGGCGAAGCCGGCAAGTCCGAGCGCTGGCTGGGCCTGTGGACCGTCTTCTACTGGGCCTGGTGGATTTCCTGGGGCCCGTTCGTGGGCATGTTCATTGCGCGTATTTCCAAGGGCCGTACCGTACGCCAACTGGTCAGCGGCGTGCTGCTGATTCCGCTGGGCTTCACCCTGGCCTGGCTGTCGATCTTCGGCAACACCGCCCTGGACCTGGTTATCAACCATGGGGCGGTGGAACTGGGCAAGACCGCGCTGGAACAGCCGTCCATGTCCATCTACCAACTGCTGGAATACTTCCCGGCGGCGAAGGTGGTGATCGGTGTGGCGGTATTCGTTGGCTTCGTGCTGTTCCTGACCCCCGCCGACTCCGGCGCGGTGATGATGGCCAACCTTTCCTGCAAGGGCGGCAAGGTGGACGAGGATGCGCCGCACTGGATGGTGGTGTTCTGGTCGGTAATCATCACCCTGGTCACCATCGGCCTGCTGCTGGCGGGCAACTTCGAAGCCATGCAGACCATGGTGGTGCTGGCTGGCCTGCCGTTCTCAGTGGTGCTGGTGCTGTTCATGTTCGGCCTGTACAAGGCCATGAAGCAGGATGTGGCCGTTGAACAGGAGCGCGCCGAGCTGGCCGCCCGTGGCCGCCGCGGCTTCAGCGAGCGCCTCAGCCAGCTGGAGCTGCAGCCTAACCAGGCCGTGGTGCAACGCTTCATGGACAAACAGGTAAGCCCGGCACTGAAGGAAGCCGCCGCGCAATTGCAGACACTGGGCTTCGAGGTAGAAACCCGTGTAGGCCAGTCGCGCAACATGATGGGCCTGCGGGTGATGATGGAAGAGGGCAACCCGTTCGTCTATGAGGTCAGCCTTGACGGCTACATGGCTGCACCGAGCGAAGCGCCGGTGGAAGGCGAGCCGGAAGTCAGGCAGCGCTTCTACCGTGCCGAGGTGTACCTGCACGATGGCAGCCAGGAGTACGACCTGATGGGCTTTGCACCGGAGCAGATCGTACGCGACGTACTGGACCAGTTCGAAAGCCACCGCCAGCTGCTGGGGCGTGTCTACAGCTGATCTGACCTTGCCCGTCGCCGGGCCTGCAAACCCTGTTTGTGGGCCTGGCGCAGGGCGCGGGTACCTGTAGGCAGCAATATGTACACCCAGCTGCCAACCCGCTGAAGGCAGGCTCACCCTCCGCTCATTCAGGAGGCGTGACCATGCCGGACCCCTACGCACTACCCACCGATTTCAAAGCCCTGGTGGCTGCCCAGTTCGCCAGCCGCCCCACCCTGCGGCAGGTGCTGAGCACGCAGATCATGCAGCTGCTGATTCAGCACTACCCACTGATCAAGGTCCATCGCCCCGAACTCACGGATGCCGATCGCCTTGGCCTTGCCCTGCCCAGTGCCGATGGGCAGCGCGTATCGACCACGCCCCTGGTGGATGTGGCGTTGCAGGCCCTGTACGCCGGTACGCCGCTGAATTTTTCGCAGGTCGCGGGGCAGAAGCAGTACCTGACGCTTGATGCTCGACGTTTTTTCGCCATCCCCGACCCGCTGCAGACCGCAGAAGGTGACCAGATCGAACTGGCGCCGCTTACCCAGGCATTCAATGACCTGCTGCTGATCATCTGGGGCTGTTTCAACCAGGCCCAGGTCGACTACTGGCGCGCCGATGGCAGTGCAGGTGTCAGCCGTGATCGCTGGTTACAGCAGATGATCAGGTCGGCCACCCTTTACAACCTGCCATTGCAGGGGTTGGGGCCCCAGCAACAGGCGTGCGTACGCGGCTTGTTGCGCGGGGCAGGGCAACGTCCCAGCGTGTTTTTCGTGCAGATCGAAACCACCGTCGACGGCAAGGCGACCAGCCGTTTTCTGCCCGATTTGCTGGTATATGGCCAATGGGACGAGGCTGATGTCGTGCTGTGGTGCAAGCCGGCCGGCACCGTGTGGGGCTACCCGGGCTTCGATGCGTTTGCCCAGGCGTTGCAGGCTGAATACCCAAGCCTGGCCAGCCACGACAGCATCAGCTGGCACCGGCATGAGCTGGAAGGTGATCCGTTTTCCCAGCAGACGGCAATGCTGCTGGAGTGCATGCTGGAGCAGGTCGGCAGCCTGCGCCGCAGTGCGTTGAACGGTGTTGCCGACCTGGAGCAGGCCTGCCTGGCCCTGACCGACCCTGCACAGTGGTTCATCGAGGGCTACGTCAACCAGCCCGCGCTGGATGGCAAGCCGCCCCGTGGGCTGCTCAGTGTGGCGGCCCCGGACAGTTTTGCCTGCCAAAGGGCCTTTTATGAGCTGGCCCTGGCCCAGGCTGAATCCGACGGTGTTGCAGCCCTTGATGAGGTACTCGACCTGCACGGCTACGCCAGCCAGCAGTTACGAGAGCAGTTGCTGCACGATCACCCGGTGGATGCCAACTACTTTCCCGATGACCTGCAACTGGAGCTGACCTCGGCATTCGGTGTGCCGGGTGGTGCCGGGGTGGGGGCCGGTGATGGCGCGCTCGAGAAGCGCACCCTCAGCCTGACCCAGTTCGCCATTGCCAACCTCAGCTCGCTAGAGAGTGCGACCATAACGTCCATCACCCACCGCGAAGGCCAATTGATAATGGCCTGGATGACCGCCGACTACGCAAAGACGCTGGTAGAGCGTGTGGACGTGGGGGGTAATTATCCAGCCTATGTGGCCAGCAAGCTGAACGAGCCGACAGGGTTGGCGCAGCGGGTGCAGCGCTTCGCCCGGGAATGGCGCTGCGATTTCATGCTGCGCGCACTGCGGGCCAAGCTGCATGGCAGCTTGAGCGAGGCAGCCTTGCAGGCGATCTGCGACTATTGCAGCGGGCAAGTCGACCCGTTGCTGCCGGCAAGCATGCTGATGCCGTTCGCCCTGCGCCGTGACCCTGACAGCCAGGCTTACGATGTGGTCCGTGGCATGTACGTGTTGTTCAACGCGGAGCCAGGCAGCGTCGTGCTATACCGGCCGCTTTATGGCAACGCGGCCGTTCTGGCGTTCGCCAGCATCGAGGCCATGATGCAGGCAGTGCGCGATGACCAGGCGCTGCAGGCCAGCCTGCTGGCCTGGCTGGCGCCAGAGGCCCGGCATGTGTATGCCAACGGTGGGTTCACTGAACCTCACCTGGGCGGCGCCATCGTGGACACGTCGATATTGCCCGCCCCGGTGGCGCCCGCGCAGTTCTGGCCGCGGTTCTGGCGCAGCGATGTCGACCTGCAGATGTACACCGCCAATCGCGACCTCTTGGTGGAGCTGGCGGATCGCAACTCGGTATCCAACGCAGAGAGCCGCTGGGCAATCCTTACCCAGGGGGCCTGGTTGTTGTTCGACGTGGCAAGCCTGGTGGTGCGTGGCCCGGCTGCTGTCGCGCTGTGGCTGGTGCAAATGTTCAATGCCGCCAGCGCAGACCTGCAGGCCATTCGCGAAGGCAGCGACTTCGAGCGGTCTGCGGCGGTGGTCGACATGCTGCTCAACCTGGTGATGGTCGTTGGCCATGCTTATGCACCCAGGTTGACCCGCAACCCGGCTACCCTGCCAGACGCCATGCCCAGCGACAGCCCTGGGCCTGGGTCGGTACGCCCAGTGCTGGGAGCTGGAGCCCAGATGCTGCAAGGCAAGGTCTACCTGCCGGGCGCACTGGAAAAAAGCGGTGCACTGCTCGATTTTTCCTTCAGCGGTGGCGAGGGCTTCAACGTGCTACCCGCCCAACTGCGTAAACGATTGGAAGCCATGCGCGCCGATGCATCGCTCGAAGGCGTCGAGCCCCTGCAGACGGGTGATGCGGCAGGGCTTTACTGGCAGGATGGCCAGCACTACGTAAAGCTTCGGGGTGACACCTATCGCGTTGAGCCCGGCGAGCATGGCGTGCGCATCGTCGACGCACTGGGCAACCCCGGCCCTTGGTTGCAGCACACAGCAGGGGTATGGCGTATCGATCATGGGCTGCGTTTGAGTGGGGGTATGCCCAGGGGGCGCGTGGAACTGATGCGCGAGCAGAATGTGCGGCAGGAGGCACGCATGCGTGATGAGGATGCGCGCCTGACCGAGCAGCGCAAGGGCCTCGTCGAGGCCTATGAGCGGCACAAGAACGAGGTCGACAGGTCCACCGCCAGGATCGAAGAGCTGGAGCGCCTGGCGCAGCCCGACGAGCACCAGCAGGAAATGCTGAGCCTGCAAAAGCAGTTGAGGAGGGGGCAGCGGCAATACCTGGCCAATGACCTCAAGCAGCTTGTCGCACAGGACGCCGAGCACGACAGGGTATTGATGGAGCGCGGGCGCATACGGCTTTCCAGCCAGGTCGTGGAAGACGCCATTCGCCGTCAGCGCAGCACGATCCGGGAAGGCCTCATTGCCACCTGCGAGACGTACTACAACCTGCTGGCCACCATGATCAACGAGGAAGACATCGACGGCCAGCACAAGGCAATTGCACTGCTGCCCGAAACCGATGAGGAAAAGCAGCAGTACCAGCGGTTGGTGAAATCCCTGGAGCGCGTGTGGCAATGGGGCAGTGACATGGTGGCGCTGTCGGCACAGTTCGACCCGTTGCTGGAGAGTACGCTCAAGGACAACGACATCGTCTTCAGGGATGAAAATGGGCGGCAGGCCAACAAACACCATGAGTTGAGCCGCGTCATCCAGGACCGCCGCCTGAATGCCATCGACCTGGAGTTCAGGTTGCTCGAGGACTTGGGTGAGTTGGCGCTCAACCGTTTGAACGGTACCAGTGAAGCGCAGCTGGATGAATATTACGAGATGCTCGCCGGTGACAACCTGCGCAGCGCGGGCAGTGCGCACGGCGAGCTGGCAGGCAGCGGTTTGACCGATGAAGAGCGTGTGGCGGTGCTCAACGATGTGATCGACAGCTATGAGGAAACCATTGGCCGGGCGGAGTACCTGGCCAGTGTCGAGCCGGCCGAAATCCGCCCGGACAAGCTCCAGCTGTTCTTGCAGGTGCTACGCAGGCTCAAGGACCTGGCCAGCGAAGAAATGGCGGCCAGCGTCCGCGAACTGGAACAGGTCGAAGCTGCTCGCCCCCGCACACCCGTGTATGCGGCGCGCGGCGGTGTACGTCGCCTGGTGCGCACGCACCGTGGCCGTAGCGTGGTGGGTATCGAGGCGGTGGGCGATGACGGTGTGGCAGAGGTGCAGCAGCGCGACAGCCGCGACAAGGTGCTGCGCACGTTCCGCAGGCAGAACAGCCAGTGGTGGGAGGTACAGGGCGCACCGCAGCAGGAGCTGGCACCTGCCAGGCCGCATGCGCCTGAGGTGCTGCGAAACAGGCTTGGCAGGCTGATCGACAGCGTGGGTACAACGTTGGTCATGGCCAAGCGTTTTTTCAGCAAGGATGAGCCTTTGGGGCTGTCCACGGTGATCGATCAACATATCAAGGACCTGCGTGACACCCGGGCGCTGTTGCCGCGCACTGCGTCGGACAAGGCCTTGGCCGAGCGTGCACAGGCCGCCGTGGATGAGCTTGAGGACAGCAAGCAGGAGCTGCTCAAGACCCACTACCTGACCAGCAAGGCGCCGACGTTGAACGCCCTGAAATTTCTACACGGCATTGGCGAACTAGCGGTGGCGAGAGTTGAACGTCGGGTGGAATTGTCACCCACTGACTACCTGGACACTTACGAAATCAAGCGTGTTTCAGGTAAACGATTGTGGGAGGCGCATTTCCACTATCCTGGCGCGGACACCCCTGACAGAAACTTCCAGCGCGGGCACCTGAAGTTGTGGGAACAACGCAAACTCGGGCATCAGGCCGTGTTGCGCGCGGCCAGGCGCAATGAGGTGCTGCGGGTGTATCGCGGGCAACTGCGCAAAGGCGACGTCGAGGGCATCATCCCCTTCGAATGACGTGCGTCAGCGGTTGCTGTACCTGCCGTGTCGGCCATGGGCCGGCATGGCCTGGTTGCCACGCTCGGCAACCATCTGCTGCAGCTCAATCAGCTCGACACCCTGCTGTTTCAACCGGGGTATCTCGCGTTCGAGCACTTCCAGTGTTTGCGGGTAAGGGTGGCCGATGAGCACGGCCGATCCTTGCCGACGCGCCAGCGCCACGCCCTGTTGCAGCTGCCCGGCAATAGCCTCGGTGGTGCGCACATCGTCAAGGAACACGTCCCGCGACACATGGGCCACGCTCTGGGCCTGGGCCTTGGCCGCTGCCACGGTGGCGGCGCTGGTGCGGCTGTCGACGAAGAACAGCCCGCGCTGCTGCAATTCCCCCATCAGCCAGGCCATGGCCTCGGGCTGCGAGGTCATGCGGCTGCCCATGTGGTTGTTGACCCCCGCTGCGAACGGCACCTTCAGCAGCGCAGCGTCCAGGCGCGAAGCCAGCTCGCCCATGGCAAGGCCGGGGTGCCACGCGTAGGGGCCCGTGGCCGGGTCCATGGGCATGTGCAGGATCACCGTTTTGCCGGCCTTGTGCGCCTGGCGGGCGAAGCCGGTGGCATGTGGGGTGTCGGGCATGATCGCCATGGTCACCGGCCCGGGCAGGGCCAGGGTACGGTTGTCACGCTCGGTGCTCTGGCCCAGGTCGTCGATGATGATGCTCATGTACGCCTTGGCCGGTGGGGCCGCTTGCGCGGCACCGGCCAATAGGCACAGCAACAGGCACAGCAGGTGCCGCATGGGGCTCATCAATTGCCTTTGGTGATGTTGAGGCCCTTGAGCAGGCTCAGGGCCTGGCTGAGCTGGAAGTCGTCATCCTGTGGCCGCTCCTTGCGCTTGCTGCTGCCGGTGGGGCGGTCGGCGCCGCCGTTGCCGTTGCCCAGGTGGCCCTGCAGGTCGGCTTCCTTGAAGTTGTCGTTGTCGGCCTCGGCCGTGAGCTTGGCCTGGCGCACTTCGATGTCCGGCACGATGCCCTGGGCCTGGATGGAGCGGCCGTTGGGGGTGAAGTACAGGGCGGTGGTGAGCTTGAGTGCGCGGTCGTTGGCCAGCGGCAGCACGGTTTGTACCGAACCCTTGCCGAAGCTGTCGGTGCCCATCAGCACGGCGCGCTTCTGGTCCTGCAGGGCGCCGGCGACAATTTCCGATGCCGAGGCGCTGCCGCCGTTGATCAGCACCACCAGCGGCACGCCCTCGCTGGCGTCGGCCGGGTCGGCCGAGAAGCGCAGTTCGGAGTTGGCGATGCGGCCCTTGGTGTACACGATCAAGCCTTTGGTCAGGAAGTGGTCGGCCACTTCCACCGCCGACTGCAGCACGCCGCCTGGGTTGTTGCGCAGGTCCAGGATGACGCCGCGCAGCTTCTTGCCGTTGTCCTTGCGCAGCTTGGCCAGGGCTTTGCCCACTTCCTCGCCGGTCTTGACCTGGAACTGGGTGATGCGGATGTAGCCGTAGTCGTTTTCCAGCAACTGGCTCTTCACGCTCTTGACCTGGATGACCGCACGGGCCAGCGTCACGTCGAACGGGTTGCCGCCGTCGCGGATCAGGGTCAGGGTGATCTTGTCACCCACCTTGCCGCGCATCTTGTCCACAGCCTCGGTCATGGTCTGGCCACGGGTAGGGGCACCGTTGATCTTGACGATCAGGTCGCCTGCCTGCACACCGGCGCGGGAAGCGGGCGTGTCATCGATGGGCGATACCACCTTGATGAAGCCGTCTTCCTGGCCAACCTCGATGCCCAGGCCGCCGAATTCGCCGCTGGTGCTTTCCTGCAGCTCCTGGAAGTCTTCTGGCCCAAGGTAGGCAGAGTGCGGGTCCAGGTTGCTGAGCATGCCCTTGATGGCGTTCTCCAGCAGGGTCTTGTCATCCACCGGCTCGACATAGGCGGCCTTGATCCGGTCCATGACCTCGGCGAAGGTGCGCAGCTCTTCGAGCGGCAGCGGCGCCTTGCTGGTCATCTCGGTGGCCGGTGCTGCCGCCGCCTTGGCCGGCTCTGCGGCGAGGGCCAGGGGCGTGCCGACCGCCAGGGCGATGGACAGGGCCAGCTGGGTAAGACGAGGCGAGTGCAGCATGTCGAACGAACTCCTGATCCTGTAAGCGCTCCCTGCGGAGCATCGGCGCAGCACCCAGGCTACGCCGCATAAGTTTGACTAGCCACGGCACCATTGCGAAGGGTCGGTAGGCCGGCCCTGCTGGCGGATGGCGAAGTACAACCCGGCAGCCTCCTGGCCACCGCTGTCACCGACCGTAGAGATGACCTCGCCAGCCTTGACGATATCCCCGGCATTCTTCAGCAGGCTCTGGTTGTGGCCGTACAGGCTCAGGTAACCGTTACCATGATCGAGAATGACCAGAAGACCGGCACCGCGCAACCAGTCGGCAAACACCACGCGCCCGCCGTGTACGGCGCGCACCTGGGTGCCGGGGCTTGCCCCGATCATCACCCCGTCCCACTTGGCCCGGGCATCCGTACCGCGTGCATCACCGAAGCGTGCCAGCAATCGACCATTGACTGGCCAGGGAAGTTTTCCACGGGCTGCAGAAAATGCACCGCCGTAGCTGGCGCCATCACCGGACACCATTGGCCCCAGGGTGGCACGGGCCTTTTTCGGCGGCTCGACCGGTTCGGCAGGCTGATTGCGAGCGGCGGCGGCGGCAAGGGCCTCCTGCTGACGGCGTTTTTCTGCCTCCTGCTGCGCTATCAGGGCCCGCTGGCGCGCTTCTTCGGCTTCGCGGGCCTGGCGAGCCAGGGTTTCCTCGATGGTTTTCAGGACCTTGGCCAGGTCGGCCTGGTCTTGCTCGCGGGCGCGCAGCTTCTGGTCGCGGTCTTTTACGTCGCCGTTGAGTTTGGCCAGTACCTGCTGGCGCTTGCTGCGCTCGGTTTCCAGCGCCTGGCGCCGGGTGTCGAGGTCTGCCTGCTGGGCCAGTAGTTGCTGCTGTTGCGTGCCGATTTCGCGCTCCACATTGGCCAGCTGGCGAAGTGTTTCGTTGAAGGTGCGCAGTTGTTCAAGGCGCGCCTTGCTGAGGTAATCGTAATACGTGAGGGTGCGGGCGAATTTCTCGGGGTTCTGCTGGTTGAGCAGCAGCTTGAGGTATTCCTCGCGCCCGTTCTGGTAGGCAGAACGGGCCTGAATGGCGATCAGCCGTTGTTGTTCAACGCGGGCGCTCTGGAGTTTTTTTTTCTCGGTATCAAGGCGCTCCAGCTCGCCCTCGGTCTTTTTTAGTTCTTGCTGCAGGGCCTCCACCTGCCTTTCGAGCTTGCCGATGTCGGTTTCGGTCGTTTTCAGGTCTTTTTGCACACCGGCCTTTTCTTCCTGGAGCTTGCCCAAGGTCTTCTTGAGCTCGGCAATGTCCTGGCGGGTGGCATCCAGTTGCTGCTGGGTCTGTGCGCGCTCATCGGCGAAGGCCGGGCTGAGCAGGCAAGACAGGGCTAGAAGGATCAGGGCGCGAAGCATGAGGTTTGGCGTACCGGGGATGGAGACTGGCCTAGTATGAATCAGCTGCAAGCTACAAGCTACAAGCGGCAAGCCGAGCGCGTGTGGCTCTTGATCTTGCTTTTGCTCTTTCTTGCAGCTTGTAGCTTGCAACTTGCAGCTGTTCTCAAGCGTCGAGGAGGATTGAGGTGCCGGTCATTTCCACGGGTTTCTCCAGGCCCAGCAGCTTGAGCATGGTCGGCGCAACATCGGCCAGTACGCCGCCTTCACGCACCTTGAGGGGGCGCTTGCCCACGTAGATGAACGGCACCGGCTCGGTGGTGTGGGCAGTGTGGGCCTGGCCGGTGGACTCGTCTTCCATCTGCTCGACGTTGCCGTGGTCGGCGGTTATCAGCGCTTCGCCGCCGACTTTGTCCAGTGCTTCCACGATGCGGCCCACGCAGCTGTCCAGGGCCTCAACTGCTTGCACGGCCGCCGAGAACACGCCCGTGTGGCCCACCATGTCGCCGTTGGCGTAGTTGACCACGATCACGTCGAAGCGCTGCTGCTCGATGGCCTCGACGATGCGGTCGGTGACTTCGGGGGCGCTCATTTCCGGCTGCAGGTCGTAGGTGGCAACCTTCGGCGACGGGATCAGGATGCGTTCTTCGCCTTCGAACGGCTCTTCACGCCCGCCCGAGAAGAAGAAGGTGACGTGGGCGTACTTTTCGGTCTCGGCAATGCGCAGCTGGGTCTTGCCGTTGTTGGCCAGGTATTCGCCCAGCACGTTGTGCAGGCTGGCCGGGGCGAAGGCCGCCGGGGCTGCGATCTTGGCCGAGTACTGGGTCAGGCCGATGTAGGCGGCAACCTTGGGCAGGCGCGCCCGTGGGAATTCGTTGAAATCAGGCTCGACGAATACCCGTGACAGTTCACGGGCGCGGTCGGCGCGGAAGTTCATGAAGATCACGGCATCGCCGTCTTCTACCTTGACCGCCTGGCCAATGCGGGTGGCCTTGACGAATTCGTCGCTCTCATCGCGTGCATAGGCGGCTTCGAGGCCTGCCAGGGCGCTGTCGGCGGTGTATTCGGCGGTGCTGTCGACGATAAGGTTGTAGGCGGCGCTGACGCGATCCCAGCGGTTGTCACGGTCCATGGCGTAGTAACGGCCGATGAGGCTGGCGATGCGGCCCTTGCCCAGCTTGGCAAAGGTGGCATCCAGCAGCTCGATGGACGACTGTGCGCTGCGTGGCGGGGTGTCGCGGCCGTCGAGAAACGCGTGCAGGTAGATTTTTTCGGCGCCGCGCTGGGCCGCCAGTTCGGCCATGGCCACCAGGTGGTCCTGGTGGCTGTGTACGCCACCATCGGACAGCAAACCGAGAATGTGCACAGCCTTGCCAGCATTAGCGGCTTTGTCCACGGCGCCGGTGAGCACGGGGTTGGTGAAGAATTCGCCGTCACGGATGGCCTTGGTCACCCGGGTGAAATCCTGGTACACCACGCGCCCGGCGCCGAGGTTCATGTGGCCGACTTCAGAGTTGCCCATCTGCCCGTCCGGCAGGCCGACGTCCATGCCCGAACCTGAAATGAGGCCGTGCGGCTGGGTGGCGCGCAGGCGGTCGTAGACCGGCGTATTGGCCGAATAGATGGCGTTGTATTCGGGGCTTTCGCTGTGGCCAAAGCCATCCAGGATGATCAGGACCAGGGGTTTGGGCGTGCTCGTCATCAATCAAACTCACGGTTGTTCAAAGATGATAAAGACACGCATTTTAGGGCAAATGCGCCATCGCGGGCGAATAATCGTCCCTTCCGCCGACCGGCGCACCTGGCCTGGCCCCATGAAAGCGCTTTGATGGCCGGGCCGTCGGGCTTTGGTGCCACACAGGGGGTGTGTATACTGGCCGGCATTTTCTATCGCGTGGAACACCCCAGATGGTTGCTAACCTGATTCAATTTGCGACAAACCACTACCTACTGGTGGCGATCTTCGTTGTTCTGCTGGTCGCTTTGCTGGTCAATGAAATCCGTCGTGGCGGGCAGAGCCTGAGCAATGGCCAACTCACCGCCCTGGTCAATGCCGACAAGGGCTTGGTCATTGATATCCGCCCGGCCAAGGAGTACACCGCCGGCCACATCGTCGGTGCGGTGAACATCCCCCAGGACAAGCTGGCCAGCCGCATGACCGAGCTGGACAAGCACAAGGAAAAAACCCTCATCGTGGTCGACGCGATGGGCCAGCAGTCCGGCACCGTGTGCCGCGATCTGCTCAAGGCTGGTTACAACGCTGCCAAGCTCAGCGGTGGCGTGTCCAGCTGGAAAGCCGATAACCTGCCTTTGGTGAAGTGATATGAAACCCGTCATCGTCTATTCCAGCGACTACTGCCCCTACTGCATGCGCGCCAAGTACCTGCTCGAGAGCAAGGGCGTTGCATTCGAGGAAATCAAGGTCGATGGCAAGCCGCAGCTGCGCGCCGAAATGGCCCAGAAGGCTGGCCGCACATCGGTGCCGCAGATCTGGATCGGCAGCACCCACGTCGGTGGATGCGATGACCTCTACGCCCTGGAGCGCGCCGGCAAGCTCGACGCACTGCTGGCGGCCTGATTTGCACTGCACTCCAAAACACTAGGATAAGGATCTGCCATGACTGACCAACAGACCAACGGCGCTGCTGCAGAAGACAACAGCCCTCAGTTCTCCCTGCAGCGCATCTATGTGCGTGACCTGTCGTTCGAAGCCCCGAAAAGCCCGCAGATCTTCCGTCAGACCTGGGAGCCGAGCGTCGGCCTGGACCTGAACACCAAGCAGAAAGCGCTGGAAGGTGACTTCCACGAGGTGGTACTGACCCTGTCGGTTACCGTCAAGAACGGTGACGAAGTGGCGTTCATCGCTGAAGTGCAGCAGGCGGGTATCTTCCTGATCAAGAACCTGGATGCCGCTTCCATGAGCCACACTCTGGGCGCATTCTGCCCGAACATCCTGTTCCCCTACGCGCGCGAAACCCTGGACAGCCTGGTAACCCGTGGCTCGTTCCCGGCCCTGATGCTGTCGCCGGTCAACTTCGACGCTCTGTACGCGCAAGAAATGCAGCGCATGCAGGAAGCGGGCGAAGTGCCTGCTGCGCAGTAACAGCTGCTGCCTGTGCAAAAGCGCCTCTCGGGGCGCTTTTTTATTGCCTGCAAGGGCCTCTTCGCGGGTAAACCCGCTCCCACTGGAATGGTGCTACCCAGGAATTTCGGTGGGAGCGGGTTCACCCGCGAAAGGGCCCTTGCAGGCTAACCATCAGCTTCCGGCAAACCCATTCTGCCGCCACGCCTCGTAAACCGTCACCGCCACGGTATTGGACAGGTTCAGGCTACGGCACCCCGGCCGCATCGGCAGGCGCAGGCGTTGTTCGGCGGGCAGGCTGTCCAGCACCTCGCCCGGCAAGCCTCGGCTTTCTGGCCCAAACAGAAACGCATCGCCAGGCTGGTAGGCCACCTCGTGGAATGGGTGCGAACCCTTGGTGGTGAAGGCGAACAGCCTCGGGCCGCCCAGGCTCTCCAGGCAAGCCTCGAGGCTCGGGTGGCGCTTGAGCGTGGCATACTCGTGGTAATCCAGCCCGGCACGGCGCAGGCGTTTGTCGTCCAGTTCGAAACTGATGGGTTCGATCAGGTGAAGGTGGCAGCCGCTGTTGGCACACAGGCGGATGATGTTGCCGGTATTCGGCGGAATTTCGGGTTGAAAAAGGATGACGTGAAACATGCACGGCTCCAGGCATGAAGATGACGGGCATTCTACCCCTGAACCGGATGTGCGTTCGAAAGCGTTCCCGCGGGTAATGCTGTCGCTGGCGATTGTCGGCGTCATGGTGGGGTTGATGATCGGCCGCCTCACCGCGCCGCAAGCACGCGAGCTGCAGCAGATCGAGATTGTGCAGGATGGCCTGGCATTGTGGTTCAACGAAGAACCCAAGCTGCATGGCGAGAACGTCGAGGGCACTGTGGCGTTGCTGTTTCAGGCCACGGGCAAGGCCGGGCAGGGGCGGCTTACGGTGCACGGCAAGCCGGCGAGCTGGCGGGTGCAGCAGAGCCAGGAAGGCTTGCTGCTCACGGTGGTGGCCGCGCGCGCCCTGCACGGCGAGTGGGCCGGCGCCTCGGCCGGTGGGCGGTGGCGGCTGCAGGTGACCCTGCACGAATAAAAGAGGGGATATCTCGGCCTGCCTGTACCAAGGTCCCCCGAAAAACAGGATGTCGCGAATAAAAGAGGGGTCACCCGGCCTGCCTGTACCAGGGCCCCCGAAACTGGAGTTACCAAGGCTATTGCAGGGGTCGTGCCAGTTTTGAGAAGCACGTGAATACTGGGCTTTCAGGGGGAATCTGCCAGGTTTTGAGGGGGATCGTGCCTTGGTGCGGTGCACGGGGCACAGGATCGGTGCAGGCGGGTGCCGGGGCTGCGCAATGGCCCCGGCAGGTGGGTTTCAGTGCTCGTCGCCTTCCTCGTCGTCGGCACCGGCCACGTTCATGCCCAGCTCCTTGATCTTGCGGGTCAGGGTGTTGCGCCCCCAGCCCAGCAGCAATGCGGCATCACGGCGGCGACCTGCAGTGTGTTTCAGCGCTGTCTCGATCATGATCCGCTCGAAGCTGGGCACGGCGCTGTCCAGCAGGTTCGACTGCCCACGGGCCAGGGCCTGGTCGGCCCACTGGCGTAGCGCCTGCTCCCAGTTGGTCACCGGCGCAGCATCCTGCGGCAGGTTCAACAGCTCCGGTGGCAGGTCGCCGATCAGCACTTCACGGCTGGACGCCATGACCGTGATCCAGCGGCAGGTGTTCTCCATCTGCCGCACGTTGCCAGGCCAGGGCAGGTTGCGGATGAACTCCTCTGTCTCCGGCTTGAGCACTTTCGGCTCCACCGCCAGTTCCTGGGCGGCGCGGGCCAGAAAATGCCGGGCAAGGGCCGGGATGTCTTCACGGCGATCGGCCAGCCGCGGGATGTGGATGCGGATCACGTTCAGGCGGTGGAACAGGTCTTCACGAAACTTCCCGGCTTGCACCAGCGATTCCAGGTTCTGGTGGGTAGCCGCGATGATGCGCACATCGACCTTGACCGGTATGTGGCCCCCCACTCGGTAGAATTCGCCGTCCGCCAGCACCCGCAGCAGGCGGGTTTGGGTGTCGGCTGGCATATCGCCGATTTCGTCGAGGAACAAGGTGCCCCCGTCGGCCTGCTCGAAGCGGCCGCGGCGCAGGTTGGCCGCCCCGGTGAACGCGCCTTTTTCGTGGCCGAACAGCTCGGACTCCATCAGGTCCTTGGGGATGGCTGCCATGTTCAGGGCGATGAACGGTGAGGCAGCCCGCGGGCTGTGGCGGTGCAGTGCGTGGGCGACCAGTTCCTTGCCAGTACCCGATTCGCCGTTGATCAGCACCGTGATGTTGGAGTGGCTCAGGCGGCCAATGGCGCGAAACACCTCTTGCATCGCCGGCGCTTCGCCGATGATTTCAGGGGTGCGGGCCAGGCTTTGTGGCACGTCCAGCCCATGTTGTTCCTGGGCGTGCTGGTTGGCACGCTTGACCAGCGCAACCGCCTCGTCCACATCGAATGGCTTGGGCAGGTACTCGAACGCACCGCCCTGGTACGACGCCACGGCGCTGTCCAGGTCGGAGTGCGCGGTCATGATGATGACCGGCAGGCGTGGGTGCTGTTCGCGAATCTGGGCGAGCAGTTCCAGGCCGCTGGAACCGGGCATGCGGATATCGGAAATGATCACGTCGGGCTGCTGGCGTGCCAGCCGGCCCATCACCCCATCGGCGCTGTCGAAGCTCTGGGTGGTCATGCCTTCTTGTTGCAGGGCTTTTTCCAGCACCCAGCGAATGGAGCGATCATCGTCGACGATCCATACGGTTTCACTTCGGCTCATGAGGCGTTGGCTCCTTGTTCCAGGGGCAGGTAAATGGAAAATGCGGTATGGCCCGCGTGGCTTTCGCACTCGATCAGCCCCTGGTGCTGGCTGATGATGTTCTGGGTAATGGCCAGGCCCAGCCCGGTACCGTCCGGGCGACCACTGACCATGGGGTAGAAGAGGGTGTCCTGCAGTTCCGCTGCAATGCCGGGCCCGTTGTCGATGATCTCGACCCTCGCCACCAGCCTATGGCGCACATGGCCGATGGTGAACTGGCGCAGGGCACGGCTGCGCAGGGTGATGCGGCCCAGGCGCAGCTCGTTTTGCGAACTGATCGCCTGCATGGCGTTGCGCACGATATTGAGCACTGCCTGGATCATCTGTTCGCGGTCGATCAAGACGTCCGGCAGGCTAGGGTCATAGTCGCGCACCAGCGTGATGCACCCCTGGCTCTCGGCATCCACCAGGCTGCAGACCCTTTCCAGAACTTCGTGGATGTTGGTCATGGCCAGCGACGGCAACTTGTTGGAGCCCAGCATGCGGTCAACGAGGTTACGCAGGCGGTCTGCTTCTTCGATGATCACGTTGGTGTAGTCGCGCAGGCTCTCTTCAGGCAGTTCGCGCGCCAGCAACTGCGCGGCCCCCCGGATGCCGCCCAGCGGGTTCTTGATCTCGTGGGCCAGCCCGCGCACCAGCAGTTTGGTGGTTTCCTGCTTGCTTAGCTGGGCCTCTTCCTTGGTGATGCGCAGCAGCCGGTCACGGGGGTGCACCTCCAGCAGCAGCAGCGTCTGGCCCAGGTGCAGGATGGGGGTAACGGCGTAGTCCACGGTAATGGTCTGGCCGGTCAACGAGGTCAGTTGGGCTTCGCGCTTGGTGAACGGGTGAGCCTGCTCTACCGCTTGGCGCAGCGAGCCCAGGGCCTCGGCAGACTCGGTGAACAATTCGCTGATGAACTGCCCATGGCTGCGCTGGCCGCTGACGGCCAGCAGCATCTCGGCGGCCGGGTTCATGTATTCCAACCGCAACTCGGCATTGAGCAGCAAGGTGGCGGTGGTGAGGTTGTCCAGAAGCAGACGGTGCTGTGCATCACTGATGGTCATAAGGCGTCGTCGACCTCTTTCGGGGCTGTCTGGCAAAACGTGGACCGGCCAAGGCACGGGGTTTCCACTGTTGCAGTCGCCATGAAAATGCAAGAAACAAACCAAGGCCCCGAAAAGAAGCGGAATAAGCCGAAAAACGCCTTATTAGGTTCGACTACGCACCAAGATGTTCAGGTTTATCGTTTCAGACGACCTTTTTTGGGTGGCCGCGAAGTGCAACTGCACGTGGCGCGCACCATAATGGAGCATAGTGAGTTCACGGGCGATCGCATAGCTGGCCGGTAGCGCGGATCAACGCATGTTGCGCCGCTGGCAGTAGCGGCCTGTTGGCGATGGCAACGGCAAGCTGCGCCGCGCAGCCTGGTACAGGGCGTTGGTCGAAGGCGGCCAGCTTCGCCAGCAAGTCAGCCTGCAGTTCGTCCAACCGTGGGCGGATGACTGCGGTCAGGTCCAGGCGCTGGGTGTCTGGCGCCTGGCCCGCCAGGTGCCATTGGGACAGCAAGGTGTATTGCACCAGCTTGTTGGCTTCCATCTGGTCGGCGAAGAACGCCTCGGCGCGTTGTGGCGCCAAGCCCAAGGCTGGTGCGGCCTGGCGCACGCTGGCCAGTACCTGTTGCTCGCGCTCGGTGGCCTGCACGGGTTGTTTGTTGTCCCATTTGTGCAGCGCCACTGCTTCGGCGACGGCCAGGCGCCGCTCGATGCTGTCGAGCAGTGGGTCGAACACCCCATTGGGTGCGCTGATGGATGTGCAGCCGGCGAGGGTGCAGGCAGCGAGTAGGGCGAGTGAACGGTAGCGCATGGAAAACCTCCTGTGTATGAAGGCTCCAGTGTGGTAGCTGCCGTGGTGTTCCCGGGGTAGGAGGGTTCTGAAATGCTTGAAGGCAAAACGAGAACGGCCCCCCGAGGGAGGCCGTTTTGATGCTGTTACCGACGCCAGGCGCCGATCAGGTCATCAGCAGCTGTAGTACAGCTCGTATTCCAGTGGGTGAACGAAGGTACGGACCTTGATCTCTTCTTCGCTCTTCAGTTCGATGAAGGCATCGATGAAGTCGTCGGAGAACACGCCGCCCTTGGTCAGGAACGCACGGCCTTTGTCCAGTTCTTCCAGGGCTTCTTTCAGGCTGCCGCACACTTGCGGAATGTCCTTGGCCTCTTCGGGCGGCAGGTCATACAGGTTCTTATCCGCCGCATCGCCTGGGTGGATCTTGTTCTGGATGCCGTCCAGGCCAGCCATCAGCAGGGCTGCAAAGGCCAGGTACGGGTTGGCCGATGGGTCCGGGAAGCGCGCTTCGATACGGCGGGCTTTCGGGCTGCCGACGTAGGGGATACGGATCGAGGCCGAGCGGTTGCGTGCCGAGTAGGCCAGCATTACCGGGGCTTCGAAGCCTGGGACCAGACGCTTGTAGGAGTTGGTGGACGGGTTGGTGAAGCCGTTCAGGGCCTTACCGTGCTTGATGATGCCGCCGATGAAGTACAGGGCGGTGTCGGACAGGCCAGCATAGCCTTCGCCCGCGAAGGTGTTCTTGCCTTCCTTCCAGATCGACATGTGCACGTGCATGCCCGAGCCGTTATCGCCGTACAGCGGCTTGGGCATGAAGGTAGCGGTACGGCCGTAGGCGTCGGCAACGTTGTGCACGACGTATTTCAGGGCCTGTACTTCGTCAGCCTTCTTCACCAGGGTGTTGAACTTGACGCCGATTTCGTTCTGGCCCGCGGTGGCCACTTCGTGGTGGTGAACTTCGACGGTCTGGCCCATTTCTTCCAGTGCGTTGCACATGGCAGTACGGATTTCGTGGTCGTGGTCGAACGGCGGAACCGGGAAATAGCCGCCTTTCACGCCTGGGCGGTGGCCTTTGTTGCCGCCTTCGATATCGGCACCGGTCATCCACGAGCCTTGCTCGGAGAAGATTTTGAACATCGAGCCGGAAATGTCCGACTGGAACTTCACTTCATCGAAGATGAAGAACTCAGGCTCCGGGCCTGCGAAGACGGTGTCACCAATGCCGGTGCTCTTGAGGTATTCCTCGGCGCGCTTGGCGATGGCGCGTGGGTCACGGTCGTAGCCCTGCATGCTCGACGGGTCGACGATGTCGCAGGTGATGATCAGGGTGGGCTCTTCGGTGAACGGGTCGAGCACGGCGGTTTCGTCGACCGGCATCAGGATCATGTCGGAGGCTTCGATGCCTTTCCAGCCAGCGATGGAGGAGCCGTCGAACATCTTGCCGACTTCGAAGAAATCGTCGTCCAGCGCATCACGCGCCGGCATGGTCACGTGGTGCTGAGTGCCTTTGGTGTCCGTGAAACGCAGATCAATCCACTTGACGTCATGATCTTTGATGAGTTGAACCGACTTCGACATGTTGTCCTCCGGATGGTCTAGGGCACGGTTGGCCGCGGCCCTGGAAAAAGGGTGTTGCCGGGCGCGGATAGTCGGCCAAGCTTACCTGCCTCACAAGGGAGCAAATTGCATGCCAGTGCCCGAAAATGGCGAGGTCTGGACACAAGGGGGCGTTCTTGGGCATCTGGAGACAGGCTTAGGGCAAGCTTTGCACCATTAGCATGCGTAATTTTCCTGTGGTGCACCGCAATGGTGCGTTGCATCTTTATGTAGGAGCGAGCGCAGCTCGCGATTGCATTTTCCAGGGCTATCGTGTGGGGGCTATCGCGAGCTGCGCTCGCTCCTACGCGCTCCTACGATAGAGGGCGTTGCATTAATATTGGCGCTTCTGACCAAAAGTTGGTCAAAAGCTGAGCAACTTCCGCTATAATTCGCGCCCCTCATTTTCGGCAGGCCCAGTGCGCGCTGTAGACCAATGAAACTTATCGTCAAAGTCTTTCCAGAGATCACCATCAAGAGCCGGCCGGTGCGCAAGCGCTTCATCCGCCAGCTGGCCAAGAACATCCGCAACGTGCTCAAGGACCTCGACCCTGAGCTCGCGGTCGATGGTGTCTGGGACAATCTCGAAGTGGTCACCCGCATCGAGGACGAAAAGGTCCAGCGCGAGATCATCGAGCGCCTTACCTGCACCCCGGGTATCACCCACTTCCTGCAGGTCGAGCAATACCCACTGGGCGACTTCGACGATATCGTCGCCAAGTGCAAGCACCATTTCGGCCACCTGCTGGCCGGCAAGCACTTCGCCGTACGCTGCAAGCGCGGTGGCCATCACGATTTCACCTCGATGGACGTCGACCGTTACGTCGGCAGCCAGCTGCGCCAGCAGTGCGGTGCGGCCGGTATCACGCTGAAGAACCCCGAAGTGCTGGTGCGCATCGAAATCCGCGACCAGCGCCTGTACGTGATTCACAGCCAGCACCAGGGCATCGGCGGTTATCCGCTGGGTGCGCTGGAGCAGACGCTGGTGCTGATGTCCGGTGGTTTCGACTCCACCGTGGCGGCCTACCAGATGATGCGCCGCGGCCTGATGACCCACTTCTGCTTCTTCAACCTCGGCGGCCGTGCCCACGAGCTGGGGGTGATGGAAGTGGCCCACTTCCTGTGGAAGAAGTATGGCAGTAGCCAGCGCGTGCTGTTCATCAGCGTGCCGTTCGAGGAAGTGGTCGGCGAGATCCTCAACAAGGTCGACAACAGCTACATGGGCGTGACCCTCAAGCGCATGATGCTGCGCGCTGCTGCGCGCATGGCCGAGCGCCTGGACATCGACGCGCTGGTGACCGGCGAGGCGATTTCCCAGGTGTCCAGCCAGACCCTGCCCAACCTGTCGATCATCGATTCGGCTACCGACAAGCTCGTGCTGCGCCCGCTGCTGGCCACCCACAAGCAGGACATCATCGACCAGGCCTACGCCATCGGCACCGCCGATTTCGCCAAGCACATGCCCGAGTACTGCGGCGTCATCTCGGTGAACCCGACTACCCATGCCAAACGCCACCGCATGGAGCACGAAGAAAAGCAGTTCGAGATGCAGGTGCTGGAGCGCGCCATCGAGCGCGCCAAGTTCATCTCCATCGACCATGTGATCGACGAGCTGGGCAAGGACATCGAAATCGAGGAAGTGGCCGAGGCTCTGCCGGGTCAGATCATCATCGACATCCGTCACCCCGATGCCCAGGAAGACGAACCCCTGCTTATCGACGGGATCGAAGTCCAGGCCATGCCGTTCTATGCCATCAACAGCAAGTTCAAGCACCTGGACCCCACGCGCCAGTACTTGCTGTATTGCGACAAAGGTGTGATGAGCCGTTTGCACGCACACCACCTGCTCAGTGAGGGACATGCCAATGTGCGTGTTTATCGTCCGGCATAAGACGCCAGGGCTGTATGGCGGCAGCATCCGCCATCGCCCTCCCGACCTGCGGGCCCGCTGAGCCGCAAAGCATACCTATTCGCCGCCTACACTGGCGGCAACCGAATCCTCTGATCGAGATACAGTTGTGATCGAAAATCTGCGTAACATCGCCATCATCGCCCACGTTGACCATGGTAAAACCACCCTGGTCGACAAACTCCTGCGCCAGTCCGGCACCCTGGAACGTAACGAGCTCAACGACGAGCGCGTGATGGACTCCAACGACCAGGAAAAAGAGCGCGGCATTACCATTCTGGCGAAAAACACCGCCATCAACTGGAACGGCTACCACATCAACATCGTCGACACCCCCGGCCACGCCGACTTCGGTGGCGAGGTTGAGCGTGTGATGTCGATGGTCGACTCCGTGCTGCTGCTGGTCGACGCCCAGGACGGCCCTATGCCGCAAACCCGCTTCGTGACCAAGAAGGCCTTCGAAGCCGGCCTGAAGCCGATCGTTGTGATCAACAAGGTCGACCGCCCGGGCGCGCGTCCTGACTGGGTTCTGGACCAGATCTTCGACCTGTTCGACAACCTCGGTGCCACCGATGAACAGCTGGACTTCAAAGTCGTCTACGCCTCGGCCCTGAACGGCATCGCCGGCCTGGACCACACCGAAATGGGCGAAGACATGACGGCCCTGTACCAGTCGATCATCGACAACGTGCCTGCGCCTTCGGTTGACCGTGACGGCCCGTTCCAGATGCAGATCTCCGCACTGGACTACAACAGCTTCCTCGGCGTAATCGGCGTTGGCCGCATCGCCCGTGGCCGCGTCAAGCCGAACACCCCGGTTGTGGCCATCGACACCGACGGCAAGAAGCGCAACGGCCGTATCCTGAAACTGATGGGTCACCACGGCCTGCACCGTGTTGACGTCGAAGAAGCTCAGGCTGGCGACATCGTCTGCATCAGCGGTTTCGACGAGCTGTTCATTTCCGACACCCTGTGTGCACCGGACGCGGTAGAGGCGATGAAGCCGCTGACCGTTGACGAGCCAACCGTTTCGATGACCTTCCAGGTCAACGACTCGCCGTTCTGCGGCAAGGAAGGCAAGTTCGTCACCAGCCGTAACATCAAGGATCGTCTGGACAAGGAGCTGCTGTACAACGTAGCCCTGCGCGTTCAGGAAACCGACTCCCCAGACAAGTTCAAGGTGTCGGGCCGTGGTGAACTGCACCTGTCGGTACTGATCGAAACCATGCGCCGCGAAGGCTTCGAGATGGCCGTAGGCCGCCCTGAAGTGATCATCCGCGAAGTGGATGGCGTGAAGCAGGAACCGTTCGAAAACGTGACCATCGATATCCCTGAAGAATCCCAGGGCAAGGTCATGGAAGAGATGGGCCTGCGTAAGGGCGACCTGACCAACATGGTGCCGGATGGCAAAGGCCGTGTCCGCCTGGAGTACAACATCCCGGCCCGTGGTCTGATCGGTTTCCGTAACCAGTTCCTGACCCTGACCAACGGTGCAGGCATCCTGACCTCGATCTTCGACCGCTACGACACCATGAAGTCGGGCCAGATGTCTGGCCGTCTGAACGGCGTTCTGGTTTCGGTCGAAACCGGCAAGGCACTGACCTACTCGCTGGAAACCCTGCAGGCGCGCGGCAAGCTGTTCGTCGAGCACGGCCAGGAAATCTACGGTGGCCAGATCATCGGCCTGAACAGCCGTGACAACGACCTGGGCGTGAACCCGACCAAAGGCAAGAAGCTCGACAACATGCGTGCTTCGGGCAAAGACGAAGTCATCGCCCTGGTGCCGCCGGTTCGCCACACCCTGGAACAGGCCCTGGAATTCATCCAGGATGACGAGCTGTGCGAAGTGACGCCGAAGTCGATCCGTCTGCGCAAGAAGATCCTGGACGAAGGCGAGCGTACCCGCGCTGCCAAAAAAGCCAAGAACTGAGTTAGCTCAGGCTGAATGAAAACGCCCCCGGTCGAAAGGCCGGGGGCGTTTTTTTGTGCCTTCAGGAATTGTGCTGTCGGGGCTGGCCTCTTCGCGGGTAAACCCGCTCCCACACGATCTCTGCAATGATCAGGGCCTGTGAAGCCACTGTGGGAGCGGGTTCACCCGCGAAGAGGCCGGTCCAGGCTAACGATCAGCGCCCGACCACCTTGGGCTTGTACGCGCAATACCCCGGCCGCGGGCCAACCTTGGGGTGATTGCGGCAGGTGTCTGGGCGCTTGTCATAAATGGTGCACAGGCGGCTCTTACGATCCAGATACATGCAGTCATCATTGCTCATCCGGGTCAGGGTGAAGATCCCGGACTTCTGGTTGAAGCGCTCGATGATGCCTTCTTTCTGCAGGCGCTTGGCCACGTTCTTGGGAGGTTCGTCTTTTTCGAACTCATCCACCACACCGATACGGATCAGATCCTTGATCTTGACCTCGACCGGCAAGGTGCAGCAGGTGGAATGGCAGCCACCACACATATGGCTGGCATAGCGCTGCCAGGTTTCCAGGCGGTCGACTTCGGCAGCGGCGATCAGGGTCGTTTTCATCGTTTTTAGGGTGGATCACGGTCTTGGGGCGCGCGATGATACCGGAATCGCTCAATTTATGAACAACCTTTTGACCAAATGCAGTGTGCCTGATGAAAATCGCGAACACTGGCCGTTGTGCCCGGTCGAAGCGTCTAGGCTCAACATTTGCATTCCGCTTTCGTCTATTCGCCCGAGGATGCCGCATGTCCCAGGAACCCAACGCTCGAGACGCTGAAGTCGCGGATTTTCGCGCCGCCGTGCTGGATAAACTCACCTACGCGGTCGGCAAGGACCCGGAGCATGCCTTTGACCACGACTGGTTCGAAGCCATTGCCCTGGCGGCGCGCGACCACATGGTCGACCACTGGATGGACCACACGCGGCAGTCGTACCGACGCAGCCAGAAGCGGGTGTATTACCTCTCCCTCGAGTTCCTCATCGGCCGCCTGCTCTACGACAGCCTGAGCAATCTCGGCCTGCTGGACATCGCCCGTGATGCCCTGGAAGGGTTGGACGTGGACCTGGAGCGCATTCGCCTGCTCGAGCCAGATGCCGCGTTGGGTAACGGCGGCCTGGGCCGCCTGGCAGCGTGCTTCATGGAAAGCATGTCGACCTTGGGCATCGCTGCGCATGGCTATGGTATCCGCTACGAGCACGGGTTGTTCCGGCAGGCGATGGTGGACGGCTGGCAGCAGGAGCAGACCGAGAACTGGCTGGATTTCGGCAACCCCTGGGAGTTCGAGCGGGCCGAAGTGATCTACCCGATCAGTTTTGGTGGCAGCGTCGAAACGCTGCACGACGCCCATGGCAATGCGCGCCAGGTGTGGACGCCGGGTGAAACCGTGCGGGCAGTTGCCTACGACACCCCCGTGGTGGGCTGGCGCGGTTCCAGCGTCAATACCCTGCGCCTGTGGCGTGCACGGGCGCTGGAAGAGCTGCACCTGGAGCGCTTCAATGCCGGTGACCACCTGGGTGCAGTGGCCGAAGTGGCCCGCGCCGAAAGCATCTCGCGGGTGCTTTACCCGGCCGACAGCACCGAAGCGGGGCAGGAACTGCGCCTGCGCCAGGAATACTTTTTCGTATCGGCTTCGTTGCAAGACCTGCTGCGCCGCCACCTGAACATGCACGACAGCCTGCTCAACCTGCCCGATGCCGCGGCTATTCAGCTGAACGACACCCACCCGTCCATTGCGGTTGCCGAATTGATGCGCCTGCTGGTCGACCAGCACGAGATCCCGTGGGATACCGCCTGGGAGCTGACCGTAGGTACCCTGGCCTACACCAACCACACCTTGCTGCCCGAGGCGTTGGAAACCTGGCCGGTGGCGCTGATGGAACGCATGCTGCCGCGGCACATGCAGATCATCTACCTAATCAACGCCTACCACATCGATGCCCTGCGGGCCAAAGGCACCCATGACTTCGACGTGTTGCGGGCCGTGTCGCTGATCGAGGAAGACAACGGCCGCCGGGTGCGCATGGGCAACCTGGCGTTCTTGGGCTCGCACAGCGTCAACGGCGTGTCGGCGCTGCACAGCCAACTGATGAAGAGCACGGTGTTCGCCGAGCTTCACAAGTTGTACCCCGACCGCATCAACAACAAGACCAACGGCATCACGTTCCGCCGCTGGCTGTACCAGTCCAACCCGCAGCTGACCGGCATGCTGGTGGAGGCACTCGGGCCCGAGCTGCTGGACGACCCCGAGGGGCGCCTGGCCGGCCTGGTGCCGTTTGCGGACAAGCCCAGCTTCTGCCGGCAATTCGCCGCCCAGCGGCTGCACAGCAAGCGGGCACTGGCCAGCATCATCCAGGACCGCCTCGGCATCACCGTGAACCCCGAGGCCATGTTCGACGTGCAGGTCAAGCGCATCCACGAGTACAAGCGCCAGTTGCTCAACCTGCTGCACACCGTGGCGCTCTACCAGGCCATGCGCAACGACCCCAGCACCAACTGGGTGCCCCGGGTCAAGATTTTCGCCGGGAAGGCCGCTGCCAGCTACCACCAGGCCAAGCTGATCATCAAACTGGCCAACGATATTGCCCGGGTGGTGAACAACGACCCCACGGTGCATGGCCGGCTCAAGGTGGTGTTTCTGCCCAACTACAACGTCAGCCTGGCCGAGAGCATCATCCCGGCGGCGGACCTGTCCGAGCAGATCTCCACCGCCGGTTACGAAGCGTCCGGTACCAGCAACATGAAGTTCGGGCTCAACGGTGCCCTGACCATTGGCACACTGGATGGCGCCAATGTGGAGATGAGTGAGCAGGTGGGAGCCGAGAACATGTTCATCTTCGGCCTTACCGCGCAGCAGGTGGAGGCACGCAAGCGTGCCGGAGACTTTGGCGCGGAGCAGGACATTGCAGCATCCGGCCGCCTCGGCAACGTGCTGGAGGCGATCCGCGGTGGGGTGTTCTCGCCGGATGATCCGTCGCGCTATGTGGGGTTGATCGATGGGCTGGTGGGTTACGACCGCTTCCTTGTGTGCGCCGACTTCGATGCGTACTGGGATGCGCAGCAGCGTGTCGAGGACCTGTGGCACCAGCCGCAGCAGTGGTGGCGCATGGCGGTGCTGAACACGGCGCGCATGGGCTGGTTCTCGTCGGACCGCACCATCAGGGAGTACGCGACCGAAATCTGGAAGGCGCTGGAGTGATCCGGGCCCTTCGCGGGTGAACCCGCGAAGGCCCGGATGCCGACCACCGGCCTAGCGGCCGCTGAACTACCGACCTGATGTGCCGTCTGACAGCCGTGGCGAGTCTCATGACTCGCTAGGCTGTCACTCTCCCTGTAAACTGCGTGGGTTTTCATCCCCAATCCATTCGGAGCCATACATGTCCCGCGTTACCCTGAGTCGCTATCTGATCGAGCAGACCCGCAGCAACAATACCCCTGCCGATCTGCGCTTCCTGATCGAAGTGGTGGCGCGTGCGTGCAAGGAAATCAGCCACCACGTGTCCAAGGGCGCCCTCGGCGGCGTGCTGGGCAGCATGGGCACCGAAAACGTGCAAGGCGAAGTCCAGAAGAAACTGGACGTGATTTCCAACGATATCCTGCTTGAAGCCAACGAGTGGGGCGGTCACCTGGCCGGCATGGCGTCCGAAGAAATGGACAACGCCTACCAGATCCCGGGGCGCTACCCCAAGGGTGCTTACCTGCTGGTGTTCGACCCGCTGGACGGCTCGTCCAACATCGACGTCAACGTGTCGGTAGGCACCATCTTCTCGGTACTGCGTTGCCCAACCGAGTACCTGAGCCAGAACGAAACCCTGAACGAAAACGCATTCCTGCAACCAGGCACCCAGCAGGTTGCGGCGGGTTACGCCATCTATGGCCCGCAGACCATGCTGATCCTGACCCTGGGCAACGGCGTAAAAGGCTTCACCCTGGACCGTGAGCTGGGCAGCTTCGTGCTGACCCATGAGAACATCCAGGTGCCTGAAACCACCGCGGAGTTCGCCATCAACATGTCCAACCAGCGCCACTGGGAAGCCCCGGTACAGCGTTATGTGGACGAGCTGCTGGCGGGTGAAACCGGGCCGTTGAAGAAGAACTACAACATGCGCTGGATCGCCTCGATGGTTGCCGACGTGCACCGCATCCTGACCCGTGGCGGCCTGTTCATGTACCCGCGTGATGCCCGCGACCCAAGCAAGCCGGGCAAGCTGCGCCTGATGTACGAAGCCAACCCGATGTCGTTCATCATCGAACAGGCCGGCGGCGCTTCCACCAATGGTTACGACCGCATCCTCGATATTCAGCCAGACAGCCTGCACCAGCGTGTGTCGGTGATCCTCGGCTCGAAGCAAGAGGTCGAGCGCGTAACCGCCTACCACAAGGAGTAAGTCATGCTCGCACCTTGGCAGCCGTTGCTGGAGTGGTGGTTCGGTTGGGGCAGCAATGCCCAGGCCGTGGCTGACGAGAAAAGCGCGCAGTGGTTCGGCAAGCAGCACGATGCCGAGGCGCATGCGCTGTTCGGCGAACTCGTGGAGCAGGCCCTGGCGGGCGGGCTCGACGAGTGGCAGCAAAGCCCGCAGGGCTGGCTGGGGCTGCTGATACTGCTGGACCAGTTGCCACGCATGCTCTACCGCGATACGCCGCGTGCCTTCGAGGGCGATCGTCGTGCCCAGGTGGTGGCCATGCAAGGCTTGCAGAAGGGCTGGGACTACCAGTTGCTGCCTATCCAGCGGGTGTTCGTGCTGCTGGTGCTGGAGCATGCCGAAGTGCTGGACTGGCAGAACCTGTGCGTGGAGCGTTATCAGATGCTGCTGGAAGAGCAGCCTGAGCCCAACCGCCGGCTGTTCGAAGGGTTTCTGGATTACGCCGAGCAGCATCAGCGTGTGATCGAGCGCTTTGGCCGGTTCCCGCACCGCAACCTGGTGCTGGAGCGGCCGAGTACCAGCGAAGAGATGGACTTCCTGCTGGAGCCCGGCTCCCGCTTCGGGGGCGGCCGGGGGGGGGGGGGGGGGGGGGGGGGGGGG
>NZ_JACVVF010000099.1:0-3252 GCF_016648095.1 Pseudomonas sp. S32 | reverse complement strand
CAGGTCATCACTGTTGAGGCGGGCAAGACCCAGGGCAGTATTGATTTCCAGACCCCGGCGAACGATGTGTACAACAACGGCTCGACCGTCAGCGTAACGATCAAGGACGCCACCGGTGGCAACTTCGAACAGCTAAACGCAAGTCCGACCCCGGCTGTTACCACGATCAATGACAGCATCGATACGGTCACTGTCAGCATCGTCAGCAATGGCAATGTGACCGAAGACCAGCAGCCGTCCTTCACCGTAAAAGTCAGCCAAGCTCTGGATCGCCCGCTCACCGTTACTCTGTCGAACGGGGACAAGGTCACTATCGAAGCGGGCAAAACCGAAGTCGTGTACAAGACTGAGGCTCAAGGTGATGATGTCATCAAAGACCCAGGCTCCGTCACGGTGGGTATCGCTGACGCTAGTGTCCCTGGTGCAACGTTCGAGCACCTGGTCATCGGTAACCCAGCCACTGTTCAGATTGCCGATACCATTAGTGAAGTCGTTGCAACGCTGACCGTCGATAAGGCGACTGTTACCGAAGGTGGGCAGGTCACCTACACCGTCACGTTGAGCAATGCCCAAGGTCTGTCCGTAACCCAGCACGGCGCACTTACCTTCACCCTCACCGACGGCACGAAGGTGGTTATCCCGGCTAACAGTGCGTCCGGTAGCGCCACTATTACGGTTGCTGACGATGTCTATGTAGGTGGCCAGCCTGCGTTGGCTAACAAACTCGAGGCAGTCTCAGGGGGCGAGAACTTCGAGAAACTCACACTGAGCGGCGATACTGTCACTACCAGTGTGACAGATGAACCAGGCTCTGGTACTCCTGGTACAGGCAACCAAGGTGATCTGGTGTTGGTCACTATCACCGCTGACCAGACTTCCGTTGCTGAAAACGTCAAGCCGACGTTCACCGTACAAATCAACACGGCCCTGGCCCACGACCTGGTCGTGACCCTGAGCAATAACGCTCAGGTCACCATCAAGGCTGGCCAGACCAGTGCCTCGTATGAGCACGCTGCGCAAGGCGATGACGTTTATAAGGACTCGGGTGAAATCAGCCTGGGTATCAAGGCGGCTGCAGACATCGACGGTCGTACCTTCGAGAACCTGCAACTGGGCGGTAACGCGTCCGTTAAAGTCACCGACACCATCGACGAAGTCGTAGCCAAGTTGACCGCTACCTCTTCCGTGACCGAAGGCGGCGAAATCACCTATACCGTGACGCTGACCAATAAAGACGGTCTGCCGATCAACAACCACGCTGAGCTGTATTTCCACCTGAAAGATGGCACCACTGTTGTAGTGCCGGCTAACAGCACCGTGGGTTCGGCCACTGCCATCGCCCCAGACAACGTCTATGTTGGCACTAACCCTGCGGTCGAGAACTCCATTGAATCGGTCAGCGGCGCAGATGCGTGGAAATTCGAACAACTGACCCTGGATAAAACTCCGGTCAGCACCACTGTCACCGACGAGCCAGGTTCAGGGACGCCAGGCACTGGCAACCAGGGCGATATCGTCAAGGTTACCATCACTGCCGATCAGGATTCGGTCGCTGAGAACGTCAAACCGACGTTCACTGTGCACGTAAACACCGCCTTGGCCCACGACCTGGTCGTGACCCTGAGCAATAACGCTCAGGTCACCATCAAGGCTGGCCAGACCAGTGCCTCGTATGAGCACGCTGCGCAAGGCGATGACGTTTATAAGGACTCGGGTGAAATCAGCCTGGGTATCAAGGCGGCTGCAGACATCGACGGTCGTACCTTCGAGAACCTGCAACTGGGCGGTAACGCGTCCGTTAAAGTCACTGACACTATCGACGAAGTCGTAGCCAAGTTGACCGCTACCTCTTCCGTGACCGAAGGCGGCGAAATCACCTATACCGTGACGCTGACCAACAAAGACGGTCTGCCGATCAACAACCACGCCGAGCTGTATTTCCACCTGAAAGATGGCACCACTGTTGTAGTGCCTGCTAACGGCACCGTGGGCACCGCTACCACTACCGCGCCGGACAACGTCTATGTCGGTACAAATCCGGCGGTAGAAAACGCCATTGACTCGGTCAGTGGCGCTGATGCTTGGAAGTTCGAGCAACTGACCCTGGATAAAACTCCGGTCAGCACGGCTGTCACCGATGAACCAGGCTCGGGTACCCCAGGCACGGGCAATCAAGGCGATCTGGTGCAGGTGACTATCACCGCCGACCAAACTTCGGTCGCCGAGAACGTCAAACCGACCTTCACCGTACAGATCAACACTGCATTGGCCCACGACCTGGTCGTGACCTTGAGCAACAACGCTCAAGTCACCATCAAGGCTGGCCAGACCAGCGTGTCGTACGAGCACGCTGCGCAGGGCGATGACGTTTACAAAGACTCGGGTGAAATCAAACTCGGCATTACTTCAGCTGTAGATATCGATGGTCGCACCTTCGAGAATCTGCAACTGGGCGGTGATACGTCGGTAAAAGTCACCGATACCATCGACGAAGTAGTCGCCAAGTTGACCGCAACTTCGTCGGTCACCGAAGGCGGCGACATCACCTACACCGTGACGCTGACCAACAAAGATGGTCTGCCGATCAACAATCACGGCGCCCTGACCTTCACCCTGGACGATGGCAAAACCACCATCACCATCCCGGCGAACGGCACCACGGGCTCGGTCACTGTGACCGCACCGGACAACGTCTATGTCGGTGCGAACGATCCGGTGGTCAAATCCATCGCCTCTGTTGCTGGCGCTGACGTCGGCAAGTTCGAGCAACTGACCCTGGATAAAACTCCGGTCAGTACCACTGTCACCGATGAGCCAGGCTCGGGTACCCCAGGCACTGGCAACCAAGGCGACCTGGTGCAAGTCACCATCTCGGCTGATCAAACTTCGGTCGCGGAAAACGTTAAACCGACCTTCACCGTGCAGATCAACACTGCACTGGCCCACGACCTGGTCGTGACCTTGAGCAACAATGCTCAGATCACCATCAAAGCCGGTGAAACCAGCGCCCAATACGCTCACGATGCACAAGGAGACGATGTCTACAAAGACTCTGGCGACATTACCCTGGGTATCAAGTCCGCTGTAGACATCGACGGTCGTACCTTCGAAAACCTGCAACTGGGTGGTGATGCGTCGGTAAAAGTCACCGACACCATCGACGAAGTGGTCGCCAAATTGACCGCGACTTCGTCGGTCACAGAAGGCGGCGACATCACCTACACCGTGACGCTGACCAACAAAGATGGTCTG
>NZ_JACVVF010000098.1:0-3638 GCF_016648095.1 Pseudomonas sp. S32 | reverse complement strand
CACCACCCTCCCCCTCCTTGCACCCCCCACCATCCCAACTAAACTTGTTGCCACCTTGCACACGCCGCGCACGGCCTGGCGCTGGCGTACTTAAAAGGTTGACCGTTCGATCAGAAAAAAACGAAAAACGGTACACATAACAAATATTTGTTTGTGTACAATCTTCAGCAACCTGTTCCTTGCGTGCCACCTTCGAACAGGGCTGGACACGGGTCGGCGTACCAAAGTTGCGTTGCGATATCCCGGGTGGTTATCAATACTGGCGCCGATTTTCGACCAACAAGAACATAAAACCGTGGAACCTTAGAATGAGCACTGCAACCAGTCCGACTGCTTATAACTACAAGGTCGTCCGCCAGTTCGCCATCATGACGGTGGTGTGGGGGATACTGGGCATGGGCCTCGGCGTCTTCATCGCCTCGCAACTGGTCTGGCCGCAACTGAACCTGGACCTGCCCTGGACCAGCTTCGGCCGGCTGCGCCCCCTGCACACCAACCTGGTGATCTTCGCCTTCGGCGGTTGTGCGCTGTTCGGCACCAGCTACTACGTGGTGCAGCGCACCTGCCAGACGCGGCTGATTTCCGACAGCCTGGCTGCCTTCACCTTCTGGGGCTGGCAAGCCGTGATTGCCGGTGCGCTGATCACCCTGCCGATGGGCTACACCACCACCAAGGAGTACGCCGAGCTGGAATGGCCGCTGGCGATTTTGCTGGCGATCGTCTGGGTGACCTACGCCGTGGTGTTCTTCGGCACCATCGTCAAGCGCAAAACCCGGCACATCTATGTGGGCAACTGGTTCTACGGCGCATTCATCGTGGTCACGGCCATGCTGCACATCGTCAACCACATTTCCCTGCCGGTGAGCCTGTTCAAGTCGTATTCGGCCTACGCCGGTGCAACCGATGCCATGATCCAGTGGTGGTACGGGCACAACGCGGTGGGCTTCTTCCTCACCACGGGCTTCCTGGGCATGATGTATTACTTCGTGCCCAAGCAGGCTGAGCGGCCCATCTATTCGTACCGGCTGTCCATCGTGCACTTCTGGGCGCTGATTACCCTGTACATCTGGGCCGGCCCACACCACCTGCACTACACCGCCCTGCCCGACTGGGCCCAGTCGCTGGGCATGGTGATGTCGATCATCCTGCTGGCACCGAGCTGGGGCGGCATGATCAACGGCATGATGACCCTGTCGGGTGCCTGGCACAAACTGCGCACCGACCCGATCCTGCGCTTTCTGGTGGTCTCGCTGGCGTTCTACGGCATGTCCACCTTCGAAGGGCCGATGATGGCCATCAAGACGGTGAATGCGCTGTCCCACTACACCGACTGGACCATCGGCCACGTGCACGCCGGCGCCCTCGGCTGGGTCGCGATGATTTCCATCGGCGCCGTGTACCACATGATCCCGCGCCTGTATGGCCGCGAGCAGATGCACAGCGTCGGGCTGATCAACGCGCACTTCTGGCTGGCCACCATCGGCACCGTGCTGTACATCGCCTCGATGTGGGTCAACGGCATCACCCAGGGCCTGATGTGGCGTGCGATCAACGATGACGGCACCCTGACCTACTCGTTCGTCGAAGCCTTGCAAGCCAGCCACCCCGGCTACATCGTGCGGGCGCTGGGCGGCGCGTTCTTCGCCAGCGGCATGCTGCTGATGGCCTACAACGTCTGGCGCACGGTACGGGCCGCCAACCCGGTACAAGCCGAGGCAGCCGCCCAAATCGTCATCGTGGGAGCGCACTGATGAAGCACGAAGCCGTTGAGAAGAACATAGGCCTGCTGGCGTTCTTCATGGTCATCGCCGTGAGCATCGGTGGCCTTACCCAGATCGTCCCGCTGTTCTTCCAGGACGTCACCAACAAACCGGTGGAGGGCATGAAGCCGCGCACCGCGCTGGAACTGGAAGGGCGCGATATCTACATCCGCGAAGGCTGCGTGGGTTGCCATTCGCAGATGATCCGCCCGTTCCGCGCCGAAACCGAGCGTTATGGCCATTACTCGGTGGCGGGCGAGAGCGTATGGGACCACCCGTTCCTGTGGGGCTCCAAGCGTACCGGGCCGGACCTGGCCCGCGTCGGCGGCCGCTACTCGGACGACTGGCACCGGGCGCACCTGTACAACCCGCGCAACGTGGTACCGGAATCAAAGATGCCGGCCTACCCGTGGTTGGTGGAGAACACACTCGACGGCCGTGATACGGCGAAGAAGATGGAGGTACTGCGCACCCTGGGCACGCCGTACACCGACGCGGATATCGCCGGCGCCCGCGACGCGGTCAAGGGTAAAACCGAGATGGACGCCCTGGTGGCCTACCTGCAAGGCCTTGGCACCCTCATCAAGAGCAAACGGTGACGCTGATGGATATCGGGATGATTCGCGGCCTGGGCACTGTGGTGGTGCTGGTGGCCTTTGTCGGGCTGGCGTTATGGGTGTTCAGCCCACGCCGCAAGAAGGATTTCGACGAAGCGACCCAGCTGCCATTCGCAGATGACCCCGAGGCCCGCCGCCACGTCGAGAAAGCGCAAGCAAACGCGTCTGGGAGAAAACAACAATGACAACCTTCTGGAGTGTGTACATCACGGTCCTGACCCTAGGTACCATCTTCGCGCTGACCTGGTTGCTGCTGTCCACCCGCAAAGGCCAGCGCGACGAAGTCACCAACGAAACCGTCGGCCATGCCTTCGACGGCATCGAGGAGTACGACAACCCCCTGCCCAAGTGGTGGTTCTGGCTGTTCGTCGGCACCATCGTCTTTGCCCTGGGCTACCTGGTGCTGTACCCGGGCCTGGGCAACTGGAAGGGCATGCTACCGGGGTACAGCTACCTGGATAACGACAAGCAGACCGAGTTCGCCAACGGCGAGGCCGGCTGGACGGGCGCCCATGAGTGGGAAAAGGAAATGGCCAAGGCCGACGCCCGCTTCGGCCCGATTTTCGCCAAGTTCGCCGCCATGCCCATTGCGGACGTGGCCAAGGACCCGCAGGCCCTGAAAATGGGGGCCAGGTTGTTTGCTTCCAACTGTTCGGTGTGCCACGGCTCGGACGCCAAGGGCGCCTATGGCTTCCCCAACCTGACCGACAACGACTGGCGCTGGGGCGGTGAGCCGGACACCATCAAGGCCACCATCATGGGTGGCCGTCATGGGGTGATGCCGGCCTGGGCCGAGGTGATCGGCGAACAGGGCGTGGCCGACGTGGCCGCGTTCGTGGTCAGCAAGCTCGATGGGCGCACGCTGCCCGAGGGCGTCAAGGCCGATGTGGAAAACGGCCAGAAGATCTTCGCGACCAATTGTGTGGCCTGCCACGGGCCCGAGGGCAAGGGTACGCCGGCCATGGGTGCGCCAAACCTGACGCACCCGCAGGCGTTCATCTACGGCTCGAGCTTTGCCCAGCTGCAGCAGACCATCCGCTATGGCCGCCAAGGGCAGATGCCGGCGCAAGAGCAGTTGCAGGGCAATGACAGGGTGCATTTGCTGGCCGCCTATGTGTACAGCCTGTCGCATCAGGATGCGCCGGCCGAGGCGGAGTAAGCAGGCCTGCCCCCGGCGCGGGTCAACCCCAATCCTGTGGGGGCGGGTTCCCCCGCGAAGCATGCAGCGCGGTGCATGGCACCGGCCTCGCCGGTGTTCGCG
>NZ_JACVVF010000097.1:0-3773 GCF_016648095.1 Pseudomonas sp. S32 | reverse complement strand
CAAAGCTCGCGATGCGCCGCGCGGGCGGCGCTCGATCTCCCAGGCGCTGCAACTGTTGAGGCGAACACCTCCGCCCCCCCACATTCATCGATGGAGCACCGTTGTGCTGGAACTGGAAAAAGCGCAGTGCCAGACCCAGTTGCGCCGTACCGGTCAACCCGGCACGGCCAAAGGCCTCAGCGGTTCCAGTTGGCTTCGCCGTTCTGCAGGGCAGTGGCCAGGGTCTGCAGGTTGCTGTCCGGCAGGCTGTCAGGCAACAGGTCCGCGCCCGAGCTGACATACAACTGCGCATAGGCGTTGCGCAACTCAGCGTACGCCAGGTCCCGCTTGAGCTGGGTCTGCAGGTTGTTCAGCTCACCCTGGATCAGTTCCAGCTCGCCAATGTTCTGCGTCTGGTAGCGGTTGCGCAACTGATCGGCGATTTGCCCATCGAGCTGCGCCAGCTCTTCGCTGGTGCGGAACTGACGCACCGACTCGTTGAAGTTGGCATTGGCCACGTACAGCTGCGCCAGCACCGCCATCGACATCGCCTGGCGGCGCGCCGCCGCCACGTCTTCGCCGGCCTGGGCGACCTTGATCGCCGTTGGCCCGGACAGCACATTGAACAGGTTCCAGGTGACCTTGACGCCGTAGTCGGCCCAGCTCTGGTTAACCAGGAACGAGTTGCTGTCGTAATGGCCACCCAGCGAGAACTCCAGGCCAGGCAACATCCGCAGCATGGCTTTGCGGGTTTCAGCCGCGCTGATACGGGCCTGGTAGTCCTGCTCGCGCAGTTCCGGGCGGTTGGCCAGCGCTTGCTCCTCGAGCTTGCTGAAATCGCCGTGGAACTCAGGCACTACGTAGCCCTGCTCCGGCGCCAGGGTGAAATCGGTATTCAGCGGCAAGTTGACCAACGCAGCCAGCTCGGTCTTGGCCAGGGACAGCGCACGGCGCTGCTCTTCGAGCTGGCGGGTGGCCTCGATCAGGGCACGCTGGTAGCTCAGCGTCTGCACCGGGTCCCCGACACGCTGCGCGGTCATGCGCTGGCTGTTGTCGCGGGCCTGGTTGATGCGCCCCATCAGGCTGTCGATCTGGTTCAGCAAGCGCTGGGCTGCCACCGCGCGCCAGTAGGCCGAGCGCACGTCCTGGGTGATGGTGTGGATGACCTTGCGCTTGCGCTCCTGAAGGATCAGGCGCTGGTCGGCCTGCTGCTTGGCGCTGACGTAGCTGACACCGAAGTCCAGCACGTTCCACACCATGGTCAGGTCGGCCACGTCACGGTCACGGTCCTGGGAGGTAGACGGTTCCAGGGACTGGGTGCCGGTACGGATGCTCTGGCTGCTGGAAGCGCCGACGTTGTTGCGCCCCGCGTAACCGGCGTCCAGCGCCATGCGTGGCAGCATATCGAACTGGGCTAGGTCGACCTGGCGCTTGGCCAGGGCCTCTTCCATCACCTTCAGGCGCGCCTCGAGGTTGTACTTCACCGCACGGGCCATGGCCTGGTGCAGGGTCAGGGGCCCGCTAAGGGGCTCCTGTTCCTTGAACATGCTGGCCAGGTCGGTGCGCGCGCGCGTCTCGCTGGCGCTGCGGTCGATCGGCTGGCTGGTCACGGCACATCCGCTGATGGTCAGCGCCAGCAGGCTGGCGGCAAACAGTGTGTGGCTTTTTTTCATCCTTGGGCCGCCCCCTGGTACGGCTCTTTTTTCAAGTGTTGTGCTGTGCTTCATGCCTGTTTCCCGATCTGTGCCGGTTGCGCCAGGGCTTGGGCCAGTTCGCGCACATGGCGCTGCTCGGCTTCGTCCAGCTGTTGCAGTTGCTGAGTGAGGCTTGGCGCGCCGAACACGCCGCGCAAGCCTTGGCTGATTTCTGCCGGCCGCCATTGGCTGCCGTTGAACACGTTCATTTCACTGACACCCGGCACCTGGTGACTGAAGATGGCCGACAGCGTACTGCTGCCGAACACACTGCTGCCCGCGTTGGCAAAGCCAGACAAGCCGCCCTGCCCGCTCAGGCTGCTGTCGCTGCTGCCGAACACCTGGGCGATGAAGCTGGGCGCGCTAGCAGCGTTGCCGAGGAAGATGGTGCCCAGTGGCTGCAAATCACCGCCCACGCTGCGCACGTCGAACAACGACCCTGGCAACAGCGGCGATACGCCGCTGTTCTGCACCGGGCTGATTACCTGCGGTTGAACCACCGCCTGTTGCGTTTCTACGACGAGCTGCGGCGGGTTCAGGCGGTACTCCAGGTCGCCAACCTCCTGGGCCTGCAGGCTCTGCGCCTGGCCAACCAGCGACACTGCCAGGGCATTGCCGCTCGCATCCTGAATGCCGCTGTTCAATGCGTTGAGGCTCAGGGCCAATGCGCCCTGGCCGCGCAGGCCGCCGACCAGAATGCGGTAGGTGCGCCCGTCGACCTGCTGAACCGACTGCACCACGCCACTGGCAGACCCGGTACCGAGCACCGAGAAATCATCGGCATCCACGCCGCTGACCGCTTCGTCGAACGTCAGCGTGAAGCTGAGGGTGGTGTCAGTCGGCTGCACCGGGCCATCCAGCACGATGCCAATTGGGCGTGGTGCCTTGGCGTCGACCAGAATGCCGCGGGTGTCGCCCACATTGTTCAGGCCGGTATTGGCCTGGTTGCCCCGCTCGTCGCTCAGGCTACCGCCGTTGGTGTCGATCTGCGGCGCGACCGCGAAGGTGCTGTTGCCGGCCATACCGCTGGTGACAGTGAGGCGGAAGGTCAAGGCGGTGGTACCAGACCCCGACAGGTAGTCGGCGTACACCACCCGGCCGTTATCGAGGGTGATGGCCAGGCGCGGGTTGCCATTGCCGTTGTCGACCAGTACCGCTTCATCGGTGTTGACGGTGAAGTCCAGGGTATTGCCTGCGGTGTAGGCGCCGGGTGCCGGTACGCTGACGCTGGTGACCAAGGGCGCAACCCGATCGAGGCTGTAGGTACTGCCCTGCAGGCCACCGTTGATCGGGTTGCCCACCCCATCGGTAATACCCGTGTTGCTGGCGCTCAGGTCGAGCCGCACCGTGCCGGCGCCGGACAGGTTGTCCACCACCACCAGGTAGGTACGGCCATCGATACGGGTGACCGAAGCGATGCGCCCACTGGCGCTGCCGGTCAGGGCCAACGCGAAATCGGCGCTATCCACACCGGTCACCGACTCGTCGAAGGTGACGGTGTAGCGCAGGCTGCTGGCATTGGTAGGGGTGATATCGACGCGGGTGATGTTGGTGGCGGTAGGTGCGCTGGTGTCGATCAGCACGTTACCGGTATTGCCCACAGCGCCCAGATTGAGGTTCAGGGCATTGCCCGCGGCATCCTTGATGGAACCGCCATTGAGGTCGAGGCTGCCGCTGACGGCGATGCCGCCACTGGCTGTGTCGCCGGCCTGCACGGTGTACTGGAACACCAACGCGCCGTTGGCTGCGCCAGACACATAGGTGGCATAGCGTGTAACCCCGCCCACGGTCAGGGCTAGCCGTGGCGTACCGGTGCTGGTGTCCACCACTACCCCTTCGCTGGTGTTGACGGTAAAGCCGAGCACGTCACCGGCTTTGTAGCTACCGCCTGCCGGTACCGCGACTGACTCCACCACCGGCACGACCGCATCCACCTGCACGCCAGCGGTGCTGGCTACGTTGTTCAACGTGAGGTTGACGTCGTTGCCGGCAGCATCGCGCAAGGTCGCGCCGTTGAGCTGGATGCTGTTGCCCAACGCCACGCCGTTGGTGTCCAGTTGGCCGTTGGCGACGATCATGCGGAACACCAATGCGTTAGTG
>NZ_JACVVF010000096.1:0-3809 GCF_016648095.1 Pseudomonas sp. S32 | reverse complement strand
CCCTCCCTCCCCAGGAACTTGCCATGACCCCGCACCGGCTGCGATCCCTGCTGCGCCTTTCTACCCTGGCCGCACTGGCCGTGCTGCCACTGGCCGGGTGGGCGACGGCCTGGCAAGTGAGTGTCGATGAAAGCAATGGCTTGCCCACTGTGACCCGCGGCGGCGGGCCAGTGATGACGGCCAAGTTCGACTTCTGGGCAGGGAACTGGAGCTGGACGGCCTTCCAGACCGCGTTCAAGGTAGACGGCCCCTACCAGTACAGCCTGCAAGGGCAGAACAAGGCACTGGACTTCGACCTGCAGGCCAGCATCGGTAAAGAACAGCCACAAACCCTCGGCTGGGCCTTCGACCTCACCGCCCACAGCCGCCAGGCCGGGGTGATGGGTGGCGGCATCATGTTCCAGTTCGACCCCGCCCAGATCACTGGCGAAATGGGCCCGCCACAACTGTTGCCCGGCAACAGCGGCTGGTCGTGGGGCAATGCAGACAAAGGGCGGCGCGTGGAAATGCGCTTCGACCCGCCACTGGCCAAAATCTACTTCGAGCGGGGCAACCCGGCAGAGCTGCGCGCCTTCCTGTACAAAGACCCGATCACCCCCGGCAAGCAGCAGATAAAAGCCGTGCTCAACGTGACCGGCGACATCGCCCTGGCGCCCACGGCCACTGAACGCTTTGGCCTGGTAGACCCGGCCAGCTGGCCAGACGACCAGTTGGACTGGCGCACCTCCCCGGTGGACCTGTCGTTTCTCAACGCCCAGGAAAAGCCTGCCGGCAAGCACGGCTTCCTGAAGGCTGAGGGCGAGCGATTGGTGTTCGATGACAACACCCCGGTGCGCTTCTGGGGCACCAACCTGTCCGCCTACTCATTGTTCAAAAGCCCTGACGAAGAGATTCGCCAGCAAGCCAAGCGGCTGTCGGCGCTGGGGTTCAACCTGGTGCGCCTGCACCACCACGACTCGCCTTGGGTCAGCCCCAACGTGTTCGGCGATGGCACACATGTGCGTGATACCCGCCAGCTGGACGCCGAAGCCCTGCGCAAGCTCGACCTGTGGATCAAGGCGTTGAAGGACGAAGGCATTTACATCTGGCTGGACATGCATGTGCAAAGGGCGCTTGCCGCAGGCGACGGCATCGATGATTTCGCTGAACTGGCCAAGGGCGGCGACCGAGTTGACCTCAAGGGCTACGCCTACGTCAACGCCAGCATCCAGCAGGCGATGAAGCGCTTTGCCGAGCAATACCTGACCCACGTGAATGCCTACACGGGGCTTGCCTACAAGGATGACCCGGCCATCGCCGCCGTGCTCATCACCAACGAAAACGACATTACACAGCACTACGGCAACGCGCTGTTGCCCGACAAGGGCGTACCGCAGCACAGTGAACGCTACATGGCTGCCGCCAAGGCATTCGCCAGGCAGCACGACCTGCCAGCGGACCAGACCTGGCGCGCCTGGGAGCACGGCCCGTCAAAGCTGTTTCTCAATGACCTGGAACAGCGCTTCAACGCCGACATGATCGCGCACCTGCGGGGCCTGGGGGTGCGGGTGCCGATTGCCACCACCAGCACCTGGGGTGGCAACGGGCTGAGTGCCCTGCCCGCGTTGAGCGTGGGCGATGTGATCGATGCCCACAGCTATGGTGCCGGCGGCCAGCTGGAGAAGAACCCCCTCACCAGCGATGGCATGATCGACTGGCTGGCGGCTGCCCAGGTGGTCGGCAAGCCGCTGACCGTCACCGAGTGGAATGCCGAGCCATTCCCCCTGCCCGACCGCCATTCACTGCCGCTGTACGTGGCCGGTACCGCCAGCTACCAGGGCTGGGACGCCATGCTGCAATACGCCTACAGCCAGCAGGCGTTCAACCCCGGGTGGCGCACCGCGGACAACTGGCATGCCTACAACGACCCAGCCATGCTCGCCACCCTGCCCGCAGCCGCCCTGTTGTACCGTCGCGGCGATGTGCAACTGGCCAAGACCCACTACGTGTTCGCCCCGCCACCTGCCACCTTGTACAACCAGGAGATCACCCCACGCACCTCGGCACTGCTGCGCACGGCAGTGGGCCTGGGCCAGTTGCAGATCGCGCTGCCGGTGACGCCAGAACTGCCATGGCTGAAACCTGCCGCCGTGCCCGCTGATGCGCAGGTGCTGGTCGACCCTGGGCACGCGTTGCTGCCAGCCGATGCCAGCCACGTGGTCAGTGATACGGGGGAGCTGTCGCGCAACTGGCAACAGGGCATCTACACCATCGATACGCCACTGACCCAGGCGGCTACCGGTTGGCTGGGCGAGCGCACCCTCACCTTGGGTGCCATCGAGATCAAGGCCCATACGCCTTATGCCAGCGTGGCAGTGCAGAGCCTGGACGGCGCGCCTCTGGGCAAATCCCGCAGCCTGCTGCTGTCGCTGGGCACCCGCGCTGTACCCAAGGCCGATGACAAGACGCCCTTCTACGTCGAGCCGCTCAAGGCCGACCTGAGTATCAAGGCGCCAGCCGGCCTGAAACTGTTCGCCCGGGATGCCCAGGCCCAGCTCAAGCCGCTGCCGGCCAGCTACAAGGATGGGCGTTACCGCATCACGCTGGATGGCAGCTACATGTCCAATTGGCTGTTCTTGAAATAGGGCATATGGCCATCTACGCTCAGGTCACCTGTGACCCACCTGCACGTTCCTGGGGCAGTTCACTGCATGCGTCAATGGCAGCTTCGCGGAGGTGGGCATGAGGTATCTGGTGGTTGGGGGTTCGGGCTATATCGGCTCGCACATGGTCAGCCACCTGCTGGAGGCGGGCCATGAGGTGGTGGTCGCCGACCTGGTATCACCCGGCCCGGGTATCTGCTGGGCCAGGCTGGACATTGCCGACGAGGCGGCGCTGGACCTGCTGTTCGGCATGTACCGGTTTGATGCAGTGTTTCACTTTGCTTCGTTCATTCAAGTGGGCGAATCTGTCAGTGCACCCGGCAAGTACTACCAGAACAACGTGGCCGCAACGCTGGCCCTGCTGCAGGCGATGGTGAGTGCCGGCGTCAGGCACCTGGTGTTTTCGTCAAGCGCTGCTGTGTATGGCAACCCGCAGGCGGTGCCAATCAATGAAGCGCACCCCAAGGCGCCGATCAACCCGTATGGGCTGAGCAAGTGGATGGTGGAGCAGATACTGGAAGATTTCGACCGGGCATACGGTTTGAAGTCTGTGTGCCTGCGCTATTTCAACGCAGCGGGCGCAGACCCGCGAGGCCTGCTCGGCGAGCGGCACGAGCCGGAGACGCACCTGATTCCGCTGATTCTGCAGGCAGCGTCGGGGCGGCGTGAAGCCGTGACGGTGTTTGGTCGGGACTACGACACTCCCGACGGCACCTGCATCCGTGACTACGTGCACGTGAACGACCTGGCAGCGGCCCATGCACTGGCCGTGGATTACCTGATGGCGGGCGGTGAGCGGGCTGCATTCAACCTGGGCAATGGCCTGGGATTCTCGGTGCAACAGGTAATCGACACGGCGCGCACGGTCACCGGCCGGTCCATCGCCACCCTGGACGCCCCCCGCCGGCCCGGCGATCCACCCAGGCTGGTGGCCGATGCCACCCAGGCCATGCAGGTGCTGGGGTGGCAGCCGGCCTATGCGGCGCTTGAGCAGATTGTGCTGCATGCGTGGCAGTGGGAGTTGCGATACCCGTGGCCGGTACATGGGGCTATTCGCGGGTTGGGTTGTACGTAGAGGGGCTGCAACGCAGCTCCAGCGATACTAGCGTTGGGTCACAGGTTGCAGGGGGCGCTGGGCGCCCCATCGCGAGCTGCGCTCGCTCCTAC
>NZ_JACVVF010000095.1:0-3988 GCF_016648095.1 Pseudomonas sp. S32 | reverse complement strand
AATTCCTGCAGGCTCCCGGCCCCCGCTTCTTTCCCCCCCCCCCCCGCCGTTGTAGGAGCGAGCGCAGCTCGCGATGGGGCGCACAGCGCCCCCTTTCCCATAAAAACGCCGATATCGCAGGGCCTGCCGCGCACCCCGTCGCGCCCAGCGCACAGCGCCCCCCTACCTGGTGCGCACCGCAGCACGGCATCAGGGAACCTGGGACCGTTTTTCCCGTCGAAGGCCACTGCAGGCCACTCGCCTGTGTCCATTGTCAGGAGTGTCCCTCATGTCGTTGCGTTCCCTCGCCCTGTTGTCGCTGTGCGTCGTTCTGGCCGCCTGCAGCAAGATCAACCAGGAAAACTATTCCAGGCTCAAGGCCGGTATGAACAAGGCCGAGGTCGAGCAGTTGCTCGGCACGCCTACCGAGTGCTCCGGCGCGCTGGGCATGAGTAGCTGTACCTGGGGCGACGAGAAGAGCTTCATCAGCGTGCAGTACGCCTCCGACAAGGTGCTGATGTACTCCGGGCAGGGTCTCAAATGAGGCGTCTGTACCTGTTGATCAGCGTCTGCCTGGCCATGTTGCTGGGGGGCTGCGCCGGCTCTGCGCATGATCCGCTGGCACCCAAGACAGCTGGCAACGTCGACCTCAAGCGTTACCAGGGCAAGTGGTATGAGCTGGCGCGCCTGCCCATGCGCTACCAGGCTGGTTGCGAGCAGTCCGAAGCCCACTACAACCTGAAGCCGGACGGCACCTTTGGCGTACTCAACCGTTGCCGCACGATGGGCGATGAGTGGCTGCGCGCCGAAGGCCATGCCACGGTTCAGGAGCCCGGCCACACCGACAAGCTGTGGGTAGAATTCGACAACTGGTTCACCAAGCTGGTGCCGGGCGTAGCCAAGGGCGACTACTGGATTCTGTACGTAGACGACCGCTACCGCACCGCGATCGTCGGGAGCCCGGACCGCAAATACCTGTGGATTCTGTCACGCACGCAAAGCTTGCCGGCCTGGCAGCGGGAGAGCTTGCTGGCCAAGGCACGCCAGCAGGGCTACGACACCAGCCGGCTGGTCTGGCGCGCTTCCGATCAGCAGATCGTGAAGATGCATTGACGGGGTGGGGCTGCCAGGCACCCCTGTTGCATTCAACCCAACAGTTCGCGCAACACCTGGGTAAAGGCCTGTGCACTGGCCTCTTCCTGGGCGTGATGCCCCTGGCGCACCACCCACTGGCCGTTGACCATCACGTCCTTTACCTGGCGGTCGCCACCCGCGAACAGCCAGCGGTTGAGAATGGCATCGCCGTTCGCGGTTGCGATGTAAGGGTCGTGCCCGTCCAGTACCAGCCAGTCGGCGCGTTTGCCAACCGCCAGCTCGCCAACCGGTTGCCCCAGCGCCTGGGCCCCACCTGCAAGGGCCGCGTCGTACAGTGTGCGGCCCACCATGGGTTGTTCGCGGCCATGCAGGCGGTTGCGCCGTTGGTCACGCAGGCGTTGGCCATACTCCAGCCAGCGCAGTTCTTCCACCACGCTCAGTGATACGTGGCTGTCCGAGCCGATACCCAGGCGCCCGCCCTGGGCCAGGTAATCCACCGCCGGGAATATCCCGTCACCCAGGTTGGCTTCGGTGGTCAGGCACAGCCCGGCCACTGCGCCGCTGCGGGCCATGGCGGTGACTTCGTGGGGCTCGGCATGGGTGGCATGCACCAGGCACCAGCGCGGGTCCACCTGCACATGCTCATGCAGCCATTGCAACGGCCGCAGGCCGCTCCAGGCCACGCAGTCGTCCACTTCTTTCTGTTGTTCGGCGATGTGGATATGTACCGGGCAGTGTGGGTCGCTGGCGGTCAGTACATCGGCGATTTGCCCGGGCGTTACTGCCCGCAGCGAATGGAAGCACAGGCCCAGGCGCTGCGCGGGTTGCGCTGCCATCAGCAGGGCCAGCCGCGATTGCAGTTCCAGGTAGTGCCCGGTGGTGTTGATGAAGCGCCGCTGCCCCTCGCTCGGTGCCTGGCCGCCGAAACCTGCGTGGCTGTAAAGCACCGGCAACAAGGTGAGACCAATACCGCTGTCGGCTGCCGCTGCGCTGATACGCCGGGACAGCTCGGCCGGGTCGTCGTAAGCCTGGCCGGACGGGGCGTGGTGCACGTAGTGGAATTCAGCGACCGAGGTATAACCGGCTTTGAGCATTTCGATGTACAACTGGCGTGCGATGACCTGCAACTGCTCGGGGCTGATCTGCCCGACCAGGCGGTACATCAGGTCGCGCCAGGTCCAGAAGCTGTCATTGGGGTTGCCTGCCACTTCCGCCAGGCCTGCCATGGCCCGTTGAAACGCGTGGGAGTGCAGGTTTGGCATGCCGGGCAGCAGCGGCCCCTTCACCTGCTCGGCACCCGCGGGCGATGCCCCAGCCTCGATGCGGGCTATGTGGCCAGTGCTGGCCACCTCGATCAGCACGTCGCGGGCCCAGCCGGTGGGCAGCAGGGCGCGCTCGGCAAAGTAGGTGGACATCGGCAGGAATCCTGTTGTTATTAGCTTGTATATACATATACAGCTGTTTGCCTGCCGGGTAAACTGCGGCAAGCTACCGTTCATTTCTATCGACAAGGATCCACGCCGTGCCGACACCTCCTGTCTCCGCGCTGGTTGCCCAGATGGGCGAGGGCCCGGCGCCGCTGTATGCGCGGGTCAAGCAGATGATCGCCCAGCAGATCGACAATGGCAGCTGGCCGCCGCATCACCGCGTGCCTTCGGAGAGCGAGCTGGTCAACCAGCTGGGCTTCAGCCGCATGACCATCAACCGCGCCTTGCGTGAGCTTACCGCCGAGGGCCTGCTGGTGCGCATGCAGGGCGTGGGCACCTTCGTGGCCGAGCCCAAAGGGCGTTCGGCGCTGTTCGAAGTCAACAACATCGCCGACGAAATCGCCGCCCGTGGTCACCAGCACAGCTGCCAGGTGATTACCCTGGCCGAAGAGGCGGCGGGTTCTGAACGGGCGCTGGCGCTGGACATGCGTGAGGGGCAGCGGGTGTTCCACTCGCTGATCGTGCATTTCGAGAACGGCACGCCGGTGCAGATCGAGGACCGCTACGTCAACGCGGCCATCGCGCCGGACTACCTGAAACAGGACTTCACCCGGCAGACGCCTTACGCCTATTTGTCGCAGGTCGCGCCACTGACCGAGGGCGAGCATGTGGTGGAGGCGATCCTTGCCGAGCCTGAGGAATGCCGCCTGTTGCAGATCGAGCGTGGCGAACCTTGCCTGCTCATTCGCCGCCGCACCTGGTCGGGTCGGCAGCCGGTCACGGCTGCGCGGCTGATTCACCCTGGCTCACGTCATCGCCTGGAAGGGCGGTTCAGCAAATGAGCCGCTTGCAGGTGTTGCGTGCAGGCGACTACCCACGCATGCCCTGGAAGAACGGCGGCGGTTTCACCGAAGAAATCACCCGCGACGATGGTGAGGGCCTGGAGGGGTTTGGCTGGCGGCTGTCGATTGCTGATATCGAGGCGTCCGGTGGTTTTTCTGCCTTCGTCGGTTATCAGCGGGTCATCACCGTGCTGCAGGGCGAGGGCATGCGCCTGCTGGTGGACGGGCAGTCCAGCCGACCGCTGTTGCCGTTCGATGCGTTTGCTTTCAACGGCGCCAGCCAGGTGAGTTGCACGCTGCTGGGTGGCGCTATCCGTGACTTCAACCTGATCTATGCCCCGCTGCGGTATCAGGCGCGGCTGCAATGGCTGGAGGGCACCACCCGGCTGTACAGCTCGGCGTCTGTGATACTGCTGTTCGCCGCCGCCAGTGGGGTGGAAGTGGCGGTCACAGGCGCGGACACGCAGCGGTTGGGCTTGTACGACTGCTTGCGGCTGGAGCCTGGGGAAGGGTTGCAGGAGCTGGAAGTGCAGGGCCGGTGTTGCTTGATCGAGCTCACTGGGCGTGAACTCCTTTGCGTACAACCCCCAAAGCAATAATTGGCCCGAAACAAACGTAGGAGCGAGCGCAGCTCGCGATGCGCCG